>JAJKJM010000014.1 GCA_021153985.1 Polaromonas sp. | reverse complement strand
GCCAGGTTGTATTGGTTGACCTCGCGAAAACGCTGGGCTTCGCGCTTTTCCTGGGCAAAGGCCTTGACCACGCGGATGCCGGGAATGGTGTCGGCCAGCACGTTGGTCACATCCGACCAGACGCGGTCTATCTTTTCGAATCCGGTGCGCAGCTTGTCGCGCACCACGTGGATCATCCAGGCGATAAAAGGCAGCGGCAGCAGCGTTACCACGGCCAGCCAGGGGTTGATGGAAAACAGGATGACGGCGGTCATCAGGATCATCAGCACGTCGGTGGCGAAGTCCAGCGCGTGCAGCGACAAAAACACGCAGATGCGGTCGGTTTCGGAGCCGATGCGCGACATCAGGTCGCCGGTGCGCTTGCCGCCGAAGTAGTCGAGTGACAGCTCCAGCAGGTGGTCAAACGTGGCGGTGCGCAGGTCGGCGCCTATGCGCTCGGACACCAGGGCCAGCAAATAGGTGCGCGCCCAGTTCAGCGCCCAGCCCAGCACCGCCGCCGCAAGCAACCCGCCCAGCAGCATCCCGACCTTCCACGGCGCGATCTGCTGGCCGTTCTGGAACGGGATCAGGATGTCGTCCATCAGCGGGATGGTGAGGTAGGGCGGCACCAGCGTGGCTGCGGTGGACGCCAAAGTCAGCAAAAAACCGGCCAATAACTGGTAACGGTAAGGGTCGGCAAAGCGCCAGAGGCGCAGCAGCACCCAGGTAGAGGGCGGCGTGTGGAGTTCGCGGGCGCAGGCCGGGCATTCCTCGCTGTCGGGCGGCAGCGGCAGGTCGCATTCGGGGCACAGCGCCGTGTCGTCCGGCAACAGCGCTTCGGCCCCGGCCGGGCCCTGGGCTTGCTGCTGGGCAAAAAGGCGCACCAGGCGCAAGGCCTGCACATTCACGCCCAGGGTAAACCGCCATCCGGCCAGCCGCCGGCCGGCTTCGTGCAGCTCCAGCGTGCCGACGCCGGCATGGTCGAAATGGCGCAATGACAAGCCTGCCAGCGGGGCGCCGGCCAGGTCTGCCGTGGGCCAGTGAGCCCATTGGCCCGCCGGGTCCTGGGCCAGCAGCCGGCGGTCGGTCAGGACCAGCAGGCCGGGGGCAAACCGAAGTTGACTGTCCAGGTCAACCGTAAGCGTACACAGAACGTTCTCTTGAGTTGAAAGTTGTGAGCGAAGCCCCGCCAAAGCGGGGTCGGTAAGGCTGGATTCGTCTGCCGGGTGTTTGTGTTGCATTGTGTTGGTGAATTCTTGGCGTCCCGCATCTGGCGCGGCTGGGTTTTCGCAGGTCTTGGTCTTCGCGCGTGGGGAACCCGAACAGGGGATTTTCGCCGAATGCGGCCAGGAACGACAGAGTTTGACCTTTCAGCCCCTGAAATTGGCGAAACCGGCGGTATCGGCCCTCCGGCGACCGGCCCGTTCGCAATAAGAACAAAAACATAACGAGACACTACGGGGATCCACCGGAGCCTTCACAGGCCCCACACTGAAATTTCGGCGGGAACCAGGCCTTGCACCGACGGGTGCGGGCGCCTGCCCTGCCGGTCATGTTGCGAACAATGAGCCCTCAGGACGACATCAAGCTGCTGCGCATCAACTACCTGCGCGGTCCCAATATCTGGACTTACCGGGCCGTGCTTGAGGTCTGGCTGGACCTCGGCACCCTCGAAGACTTTCCCTCCAACCTGCTGCCCGGCTTTAACGACCGCCTGGTCGCGCTGCTGCCGGCCCTGGTCGAACACCACTGCGGCGTGGGCGAGCGCGGCGGCTTCATCCAGCGCCTGCTCGAAGGCACCTGGTCGGGCCATGTGCTGGAACACGTCGTCATCGAGCTGCTCAACCTCTCCGACATGCCCACAGGCTTCGGCCAGACGCGCAGCACCACCCAGCGCGGCGTCTACCGCATGGTGTTCCGGGCACGCGACGAACAGGTCGCCCGCACCGCACTGGCCGAGGGCCACCGCCTGCTGATGGCAGCCATCAACGGCACGCCTTACGGCCCAGCCGACGTGCAGGCCTCGGTCGAAAAAATCCGCGCCAAGATCGACGACTGCTACCTCGGGCCCAGCACGGCGTCCATCGTGGCCGCCGCGACCGACCGCCGCATTCCCCACATCCGCCTGAACGATGGCAACCTGGTGCAGCTGGGCTACGGCGCCAGCCAGCGCCGCATCTGGACGGCCGAAACCGACCTCACCAGCGCCATCGCCGAGGGCATCGCCCACGACAAGGACCTGACCAAAAGCCTGCTGGCCACCTGCGGCGTGCCGGTGCCTGAGGGCGAAATCGTCGCCACGGCCGAAGAAGCCTGGGAAGCGGCCCAGGACATCGGCCTGCCGGTGGTTGTCAAGCCCTCTGACGGCAACCATGGCCGCGGCGTGTCGCTGGACCTTAAAACACAGGCTGACGTCGAGGGCGCATTTGAGGTCGCCGCCCGGCATGGCAGCGAGGTCATGGTCGAGCGCTTTGTGCGGGGCAATGAGCACCGCCTGCTGGTGGTTGGCGGCCGTGTGGTCGCTGCCGCACGCGGTGAAGCCGCCTGGGTGACCGGCGACGGCAGCCTGACGGTGTCGCAGCTCGTGGACGCCCAACTCAACACCGACCCGCGCCGCGGCGTGGGTGAGGACTTCCCTCTGGGCCGCATCAACACCGCCAGCGACGGCGCCATCATTCTGGACCTGCAGCGCCAGGGCCTCACCCCGGAGGCCATACCCGCCGCCGGCCGCGAAGTGCTGATCCAGCGCAACGGCAACGTCGCCATCGACTGCACCGACCAGGTTCACCCGGACGTTGACCACATCGTGTCGCTGGCCGCTCGTGTGGTGGGCCTGGACATCGCCGGTGTCGATGTCGTCGCGCAAGACATCTCGCGCCCGCTGCATGAACAAGGCGGTGCGATTGTTGAAGTCAACGCCGGCCCGGGCCTCTTGATGCACCTCAAGCCGGCCGAAGGCGCGCCGCGCCCCGTGGGCCGCGCCATCTGCGACCACCTGTTTCCGCAGGGCGCCGACACCGGCCCCGACGGCCGCATTCCCATCGTCGGCATTGCCGGCTCTGCCGGCAACGAGCGCGTGGCGCGGCTGGTGGCCTGGCTGCTGCACCTGTCGGGACGGCACACCGGCCTGGCTTGCCAGGCAGGGCTCTTTTTAGACCAGCGTTGCGTCGACAGCGCCGACTGCACGAATTGGGAAGCCGGCCAGCGCCTGCTAATTAACCGGGCCGTGCAGGCTGCGGTGTTTCAAAACGGCGCCGACACCATTTTGCGCAGCGGCCTGCCCTACGACAAATGCCAGGTGGGCGTGATCACCGACCTGGGCGGCGCGGCGGGCCTGGCCGAATTCGACATCACCGAAGACGACCAGATGTACAAGGTCATGCGTTCGCAAGTCGATGTGGTGTTGCCCGGCGGCGCCGCGGTGCTGAACGCCGGCGATGCACGCATCGTGGAGATGCAGGAGCTTTGCGACGGCGAAGTCATCTTCTACAGCACCGACCCTAAGACAGCCGCCATCGCGGCTCATTGCGCCAAGGGGGGCCGCGCCCTTTATATCCGGCAAGACCAGGTGGTGCTGGCCACCGGCGCCAGCGAAGCCTTTTTGCCAGGCCTGGGCAAGCTCGCCGCTTGGCGTGAGCGCCGCGGCCTCACTGAAGGCGCGCTGCTGGCCGCCGTGGGCGCCGCCTGGGCGCTGGGCATCTCCTTGAATTTGATAGGCGCCGGCATGGAAGCCTTTGAAACCACCCCTAAAAACGCCGGGAGTGCCGAATAATGGAAGTGTCCCGTATCCGCGCGCTGCGCGGCCCCAATCTGTGGAGCCGCCACACGGCGCTTGAAGCCATCGTTGCCTGCACCACGGTGGAATGCAATATCGCGGGCCTGCCCGGCTTCGAGCCGCGCGTGCGCTCGCTCTTCCCCGAGATGGGCGCCTTCCGCCAGACCGGCCACGCAGGCCCTGTCTCGCTGGCCCATGTGCTTGAAGCCGCCGCGCTGGCGCTGCAAACCGCTGCCGGCTGCCCGCTCACCTTCAGCCACACCGCCTCCACCGTTGAGGCAGGCACCTACCAGGTCGTGGTCGAGTACAGCGAAGAAACCGTGGGCCGGCTGGCCTTCGAGCTTGCGCAAGCATTGATCCACGCCGCGCTGCGCGACACCGCATTTGACCTGGAAGCAGCGATTGCCCAGCTGCGCGACCTCGACGAAGACGAGCGCCTGGGCCCCAGCACCGGTGCGATTGTCGACGCCGCCGTGGCGCGCGGCATTCCCTACCGGCGCCTGACCAAAGGCAGCATGGTGCAGTTCGGCTGGGGCTCCAAACAGCGCCGCATCCAGGCCGCCGAGCTCGACGCCACCAGCGCCGTGGCCGAATCCATCGCGCAAGACAAAGACCTCACCAAAATGCTGCTGCGCGCCGCCGGCGTTCCGGTGCCGCTGGGCCGCCCGGTGGCAGACCCTGACGATGCCTGGGTAGCCGCCCAGGAGGTGGGCCTGCCCGCCGTCGTGAAGCCGCTGGACGGCAACCAGGGCAAGGGGGTTACGGTCAACATCACCACGCGCGACCATCTTGATGTCGCCTACAAGGCCGCCGCCGAATATGGCCAGGTCATGGTCGAAAAATTCCTGCCCGGCAGCGACTTTCGCCTGCTGGTGGTGGGCAACAAGCTGGTGGCGGCCTCGCGGCGCGAGCCGCCGCAGGTGGTGGGCGACGGCCTGCACACCGTGCGCGAGCTGGTCGACATCGTCAACCAGGACCCCAGGCGCGGCGAAGGCCACGCCACCTCGCTCACCAAAATCCGCTTTGACGAGATCGCCGTGGCGCGCCTCGAAGCCCAGGATCTCACGCCCGACTCCATTCCCGCCAAGGGCCGGCGCGTCATCTTGCGCAACAACGCCAACCTGAGCACCGGCGGCACCGCCACCGATGTGACCGATGACGTGCACCCGGCCGTGGCCGCGCGCGCCGTGGCCGCCGCCCAAATGGTCGGCCTGCACATCTGCGGCGTCGACGTGGTGTGCGAAAGCATGCTGCGGCCGCTCGAATCGCAAAGCGGCGGCGTCGTTGAAGTCAACGCCGCGCCCGGCCTGCGCATGCACCTGTCGCCTTCTTACGGCAAGGGCCGCGCCGTGGGTGTGGCCATGATTGACGAGCTGTTCCCCGCCGGTGACAACGGCCGCGTGCCGGTGATCGCCGTGACCGGCACCAACGGCAAGACCACCACCACACGCCTCATTGCCCACCTGATGGCTGCCGACGGCCTGCGCACCGGCATGACCAACACCGACGGCGTCTACATCAACGGCCGGCAGACCGACAGCGGCGACTGCAGCGGCCCCAAGAGCGCGCGCAATGTGCTGATGCACCCCGACGTCGATGCGGCCGTGTTCGAGATCGCCCGCGGCGGCGTACTGCGCGAAGGCCTGGGCTTTGACCGCTGCGAAGTCGCGGTCGTCACCAACATCGGCAGCGGCGACCACCTGGGCCTGAACTACATCACCACGGTGGAAGACCTGGCCGTGCTCAAGCGCGTGATCGTGCAGAACGTGTCCACCACCGGCTACGCGGTGCTCAATGCGGCCGACCCCATCGTGGCCGACATGGCCGCCACCTGCCCCGGCAAGGTGATCTTTTTCGCTGCCGACCGGCACCATCCGCTCATGGCCACGCACCGCGCCCAAGGCAAGCGCACCGTGTATGTCGACGGCGCCAATCTGGTCGCCGCCGAAGGCGCCTGGGTCGAGCGCATTGCGCTGCAGGGCGTGCCCGTCACACGCGGCGGCACCATCAGCTTCCAGGTTGAAAACGTCATGGCCGCCGTGGCCGCCGCCTGGGGCGCCGGCCTCAACTGGGACACCATCAAGCGCGGCCTGGCCAGTTTTGTGAACGATGCGCACAACGCACCCGGGCGCTTCAACGTCATGGACTACAAAGGCGCCACGGTGATCGCCGACTACGGCCACAACCCCGACGCCATGCGCGCACTGGTGGCGGCGGTAGATGCCATGCCTGCCACCTTGGGCCAGACCCGCAGTGTGGTGATCAGCGGCGCCGGCGACCGCCGCGACAGCGACATCCGCGACCAGACCATCATCCTGGGCGGCGCATTTGACGAAGTCATCCTCTACCAGGACGCCGCCCAGCGCGGCCGCGCCGATGGCGAAGTGATGGCGCTGCTGCGTGAAGGCCTGGAGGGCGCACACAAAGCCCGCCGCACCAGGCAGATCGACGAAATACGCGGCGAGTTTTTAGCCATCGACACCGCGCTGGAGCGGTTGAAGCCCGGCGATCTTTGCCTGATCCTGGTTGACCAGGTGCAGGAGGCGTTGGACCATCTGGCGGGTCGGGTGAAGGAAGCCAAAGAAAAAGTGGCGCTCTGAACGGGCTCGGGGCGTTTCGTTCGGCCCGAACCATGTGTCGAAGCCGGGTCTTGCTCCGGTCTTTGCGCGCTCTTCTGAGTGTGGCTGGCCGGGAGTCGCCCGGCATGCGAGTAACTTTCTTTTGCTTCGCCAAAAGAAAGTCACCAAAGAAAAGGCGACCCTACTTGCTGCGTCCCTCCGCTTC
>JAJKJM010000013.1 GCA_021153985.1 Polaromonas sp. | reverse complement strand
CCGATCACCTTGATCTGTGTGCCTTGGTTGAATTCTTCGATTTCAATCATTTCGATGCTCATTGGGAGCCTCCTAATCAATAAACTGCAGTTGCCAATAATTGGAAATTTGTATTTATGGTTGACATGGCTTCTTCATGCAGGGGGATCCGCCCCGCCGGAATGCATACAACGCGAAGGCCTGCCGATAAAAGTGAAATAGGTTTTCATGGTCAGAAGTTCCCCACAAACCAGTCTTTGACCTTGCCGAATGCGTTGTGCACGCTGCCTGCTTTTTGCGACACCTTGTAGCCGCGCATGCGCGCCAGCCGGGCCTCTTCAAGCAGGCCCATGACGGTAGCGGCTCTCGCCTGGGCCACCATGTCGGACAAGGCGCTCGAATAACGCGGTATGCCGCGCCGCACCGGTTTGAGGAAGATGTCTTCGCCGAGCTCCACCATGCCGGGCATGACAGCGCTGCCGCCCGTGATGACGATTCCCGAGGACAACACTTCTTCGTAGCCGGACTCGCGGATGACCTGCTGCACCAGCGAAAAAATTTCTTCGATGCGCGGCTCGATCACGCCGGCCAGCGCCTGCTTGCTCAGCATGCGCGGGCCGCGGTCGCCCAGGCCGGGCACCTCCACCTGCTGGTCCGGGTCGGCCAGCAACTGCTTGGCGTAGCCGCTTTCCACCTTGATGTCCTCGGCGTCTTTGGTCGGCGTGCGCAGCGCCATGGCGATGTCGCTGGTGATCAGGTCGCCGGCAATCGGAATGACCGCCGTGTGCCGGATGGCGCCGCCGGTGAAGATGGCGACGTCGGTGGTGCCGGCGCCGATGTCGACCAGCGCCACGCCAAGCTCCTGCTCGTCCTGTGTCAGCACCGCGAGGCTGGAGGCGAGCGGATTCAGCATGAGCTGGTCCACTTCCAGCCCGCAGCGGCGCACGCATTTGATGATGTTTTCGGCCGCGCTCTGCGCCCCGGTCACGATGTGCACCTTGGCTTCGAGGCGGATGCCGCTCATGCCGATGGGTTCGCGCACGTCCTGACCGTCGATGACGAACTCTTGCGGCTCCACCAGCAGCAAGCGCTGGTCGGTCGAGATGTTGATGGCTTTGGCCGTCTCGATCACCCGCGCCACGTCGGCCTGGGTGACTTCCTTGTCTTTCACCGCCACCATGCCGCTGGAGTTGATGCCGCGGATATGGCTGCCGGTGATGCCGGTGTAGACCCGCGCGATCTTGCAGTCGGCCATCAACTCGGCCTCCTTGAGCGCCTGCTGGATGCTTTGCACCGTGGCGTCGATGTTGACGACCACGCCGCGCTTCAAGCCGTTGCTCGCCGCGATGCCCAGGCCCGCCAGCTTGAGTTCGCCGCCCGGCATGACCTCGGCCACCACCGCCATGACCTTGCTGGTTCCGATGTCCAGCCCGACCACCAGATCTTTATATTCCTTGGCCATATATGTTTACCTTTTTTTCTTTCCGTCGTCTTTGTCAGCGGGGTTTCCCGTGGTGACGCCCTTGAGCTTGACCGCATACCCGGTGCCGTAACGCAAATCGGCCGACTCCAGGTCACGCCCGTAGCGGGACGACACCTGCGTCAGCGTGGCGATGAAGCGGCGCGTACGCGTCTGTATTTCGTCCAGGGATCCGTGCCCCAGTTCAATCACGGCGCCGCTGTCGAGCTGGGCGCGCCAGCTGCCCTGCCCTGACAGTTGAAGCCCCTCCAGCACGGTGTCCATTTCTTCAAACATGGGCGACAGCATCTGATAAGCCTGGAGCACCAGCGGCGCCTGCCCCGCCGGGCCGTTCAGCAGCGGCAGTTCTTCGGCTTCCACGTCACCCTGGTTGGCTTCGAACACCTCGCCAAAGCTGTTGACCAGCCGGGCATCGCCTTCGGCGCCCCAGAAGGCCACCGGTTTGTGCTCCTGCAGCACGACCTTGAGCCGGTTGGGAAACTCGCGCTGCACCAGTGCCCGGCGAACCCAGGGCACCGACTCGAACACCGCGCGCGTGGCGCCCAGGTCCACCGTGAAGAAGTTGCCCGTCAGCCGGGGCGCCACATTGGCGCGCAGGGTGACTGCGTTGTTGTGGATCAGGTCGCCCTGCACACGGATGGCGCTGAGGCTGAACAAGGACTGCCGCATCAGCCACGCCACGCCCAGCGCCACGAGCATGGCGGCAAACGCCAGGCCCAGAACCACCGAGAAGGTGTTCATGAGCTTGACGTCCATCGGCATGGGCGTTGGCAGGGGCATGGTTCGGCTCAAGTGGCGCCTCCTCCGTGCTTTTGATGGTCGAGTGAAGCGGTCTGGAGTACCCGCACGCAAAGATCTTCATACGAGATGCCGGCCGCGCGGGCGGACATGGGCACCAGCGAATGGCCGGTCATGCCGGGCGAGGTATTGATCTCCAGCAGGTAGGGCTTACGCGTGACCTTGTCGATCATCACGTCGGCGCGGCCCCAGCCCCGGCAGTTCAGGATGCGGAAGGTGTCCAGCACCAGCTGCTGGATGGCGGCCTCTTCGCCTTCCGGCAGTCCGCAGGGCACCAGGTACTGCGTGGTGTCGGTGAAATACTTGTTCTGGTAGTCGTAATTGCCGTCAGGCGCGACGATGCGGATGACGGGCAGCGCGCGCGCCTCGGCGCCTGTGCCGAGCACCGGGCAGGTCACCTCGTCGCCGCTGATGAACTGTTCGCACAAGACATCAGCATCGAGTTTTTCGGCCTGCGCGACAGCATCGGCCATGCCGGAGCGGTCGGTCACTTTGGTGAGCCCGATGGACGAGCCTTCGCGCGCCGGCTTGACGATCAGCGGCAGGCCGAGCGCATCCGGCAAGGCCGCGATGTCGGCAGCGCCATAGGTGCCTCGGCGCAGCAAACGATACTGCGGTGTCGGCAGCCCTTCGGAAATCATCACGCGCTTGGTCATGACCTTGTCGATGGCCATGCTGGAGGCCATGACGCCAGAGCCGGTATAGGGAATGCCCAGCAGTTCAAGTGCGCCTTGCACCGTGCCGTCTTCCCCGAAGCGGCCGTGCAAGGCAATGAAGCAGCGCTCGAAGCCGTCTTTCTTCAACTCACTCAGGTCGCGCTCGGCCGGATCGAAAGCGTGCGCGTCCACGCCGCGCGAGCGCAACGCCTTCAACACGCCGCTGCCCGACATTAGCGAGACCTCACGCTCTGCCGATATGCCGCCCATCAGAACGGCGACTTTTCCGAAGTTCACGGTGTTCTCTTTCATGTTCTGGCCCCTGCCGACTCCAGCATTTCAACGACTTTAGCGGGCACTTGCCCAATCGATCCGGCGCCCATGCACATCACGACGTCACCACCGAGCGCGTTGTCCAGGATGGCTTGCGGCATGGCGTCGATCCCGTCCACGAAGACGGGTTCCACCTTGCCGGCCACACGCAGGGCCCGCGCCAGGGCACGGCCATCGGCAGCCACGATGGGCGCCTCCCCGGCCGCATACACCTCCGACAGCAGCACGACGTCGGCATTGCCGATCACCTTGACGAAATCTTCAAAGCAGTCCCGCGTGCGGGTGTAGCGGTGGGGCTGAAAGGCCAGCACCAGGCGCCGCCCCGGAAAGGCCCCCCGCGCGGCGGCCAGGGTCGCGGCCATTTCAACGGGGTGATGCCCGTAGTCATCGACAACGCGGAACACGCCGCCGCCCTGAGCCGGCAGGTCGCCATAGCTCTGAAAGCGCCGCCCGACGCCGGAAAAACCGGCCAACGCCTTTTGCACCGCGACATCCGGCACGTTGAGTTCGACCGCCACGGCAATCGCCGACAGCGCGTTGAGCACGTTGTGACGGCCAGGCAGGTTGAGCACGATGGGCAGGTCGGGCAAGGTCACGCCATTGCGGCGCTGCACCGTGAAATGCATCTGTCCTTCCACGGCCCGCACATCCACCGCGCGGACCTGGGCGCCCTCTTCAAACCCATAGGTGGTGACGGGGCAAGTTACTTTGGGCACGATATCCCGGACGGCCGCATCGTCGGTGCACAAAATTGCCGTGCCATAAAACGGCATGCGGTGTAAAAAGTCCACGAAGGCGCCTTTGAGCCGTTCGAAATCATGGCCGTAGGTTTCCATGTGGTCGGCGTCGATGTTGGTTACCACGGCCATCACAGGCAACAGGTGCAAAAACGAAGCATCCGATTCGTCGGCTTCGACCACGATGTAGTCGCCGCTGCCATTGCGTGCGTTGGCGCCAGCGCTGTTGAGCCTGCCACCGATGACAAAAGTCGGGTCCAGCCCGGCTTCAATGAGCACGCTGGCCACCAGGCTGGTGGTGGTGGTCTTGCCGTGGGTGCCTGCGATGGCGATGCCCTGCTTCAGACGCATCAGTTCGGCCAGCATCAAGGCGCGCGGCACGATGGAAATGCGTCGCTCGCGGGCTGTGACCACCTCGGGGTTGTCGTCCTTCACGGCGGTCGAGGTGACCACCGCATCGGCCCCGGTGACGTTGGCAGGCGCATGGCCCACAAAGGTCTTGATGCCCAGGCTCGCAAGACGCCGCAGCGTGGAAGTGTCCGCCAGGTCAGACCCCGAAATGACGTAACCAAGGTTGTGTAGAACCTCGGCAATGGCAGACATGCCGGAGCCGCCTATGCCCACGAAGTGAATGTGTTTGACGGCGTGTTTCATATCGCCAGCTCCTCGCAAGCGGCCACTACGCGAGCTGTGGCATCTATTTTTTGCATTGTTTTGGCCTGCAGCCCATACTGCATAAGCACATGGCGCTCTGTTTTTTGTAGCATTCCGGCGAGCCGTTCAGGTGTCAGGTCGCGCTGCTGGATGAGCCAGCCGCCGCCCTGGTCCACCAGGAACTTCGCGTTGGCGGTCTGGTGGTCGTCAACTGCTGCGGGAAACGGCACGAACAACGCGGCGGCGCCGACGGCGGCAATTTCAGTCACCGTGCTGGCGCCAGAGCGGCAGATGATGAGGTCGGCATCGGCAAAAGCCTGTGCGGTATCTTCAATAAAGGGCGTGAGCTCGGCCTGCACGCCGGCCGCCGCGTAGTTGGCGCGCAGCTCGTCGATCTGCTGGGCGCCGCTTTGGTGGGTGACCTGTGGGCGTTCACCTTCGGGAATCAGCGCGAGGGCTTTGGGCACAAGCTCGTTCAAACCACGGGCGCCCAAGCTGCCACCCACGACCAGTAGCTTCAATGGACCGGAGCGGTCTGCAAAACGTTCGACGGGACCAGGCTGACGGAGGAAAGCCGGTCGCAAGGGATTACCGACCCACTCGGCTTTTCGAAATACATTCGGGAAAGCGGTGAAAACGCGGTCGGCGACGCTCGCCAGCACCTTGTTGACCATGCCCGCCACTGAATTTTGTTCGTGCAGCACCAGCGGCTTGCCCAGCAGCACACTCATCATCCCGGCCGGAAAGCTGATGTAGCCGCCCAGACCCACCACCACGTCGGGTTTGACGCGGCGCACCACCTGGATGCTTTGCCAGAAAGCCTTGAGCAGGCGCAGCGGAAGGAACACCAGCGTCGCCGGGCCTTTGCCGCGCACGCCGGAGAAATCAATGGACTCAAACGGGAAGCCGCGCGGCGGCACCAGCTGGCTTTCCATGCTGGGGCGCTGGGCGCTGCCAAGCCCGCCCAGCCAATGCACACGCCAGCCGCGTTCACGCAGGGCCTCGGCCACGGCCAGGCCCGGGAAGATGTGCCCGCCGGTTCCGCCGGCCATGACGAGGGCGCAGTGCTGCTTACTCATGGTTTTTCTCCTTCTCCCTCTGGGAGAAGGCAGGGATGAGGGCCGACGGCATGTGAAGCTGCACCGTGCGTGTAGAAAGGCCGCCCGCCCTCACGCCAACCCTCTCCCAGGGGGAGAGGGAGCAATACCGCCTACGCCAGATCCACAGGAGACTGGTCATGCCCGACCTCCCCGCATCAGCAATCTGTTTTCGTAATCAATCCGCAGCACCACAGCCAACGCAATCAGGTTCATCAAGATGGCCGAACCGCCGTAACTCATTAATGGCAAGGTCAAGCCCTTGGTCGGCAAGGCGCCCAGATTCACACCGATGTTGATGAAAGTCTGGAAGCCCATCCAGATGCCAACGCCCTGCGCCACCAAGCCGGCAAAGAGCCGGTCCAGCGCGATCGACTGACGGCCGATGTGCATGATGCGGCGGGTCATCCACATGAACAGGCCGATCACGGTGAGCACGCCTAGCAGGCCAAACTCTTCACCAATCACCGCCATCAAAAAGTCGGTGTGCGCTTCAGGCAGCCAGTGCAGCTTTTCAATGCTGCCGCCCAGCCCCACGCCAAAGATTTCACCGCGCCCGAAAGCGATCAAGGAGTGCGACAGCTGGTAGCCCTTGCCCATGGAGTACTTGTCGCTCCAGGGATCAAGGTAGGCAAAAATCCGTTCGCGCCGCCATTCGCTGAGCATCACCATCAGGCCGAAAGCGACGACGACCACGGTGGCGATCACAAAAAACATGCGGGCATTGACGCCGCCCAGAAAGAGGATGCCCATCGCAATGACCGAGATCACCATGAAGGCGCCCATGTCAGGCTCGGCCAGCAGCAAGAGGCCGACGATGGCAATCGCAATCGCCATCGGCATGACGGCGCGGAAGAAGCGTTCTTTCACTTCCATCTTGCGCACCATGTAGTCGGCCGCGTAAAGCAGCACGGCAAACTTCGCGAGTTCCGAGGGCTGAAAGTTCATGATGCCGAGCGATATCCAGCGGCGGGCGCCATTGACCCCTTTGCCAATGAAGGGCACCAGCACGAGGATCAACAGCAGCAGCGAGATGACAAACAGCCACGGCGCCACTTTTTCCCAGGTAGCCAGCGGAACCTGGAACGCCAGAACCGCGACGATAAAAGCCACCACCAGCGACAGCACATGGCGCATCAGGAAATGCGTGTGCGCATAACGCGCGAATTTCGGGTTGTCCGGCATGGCGACGGAGGCCGAGTACACCATCACCAGCCCCCACATCAGCAGGGCCACCGTGACCCAGAGCAGCGCCTGGTCAAAACCAGCCATGCGCACAGGCGGCTTGGCCAGCGTGCTGGACAGGCTTTGCCCGCCCAACCGCACGGGCAACACATCAGCCGCGGCCTTGCCGAAGCCGGCGAACCAGCCTGAAATACGCGCGGCGGCCGTCACAGCACGGCTCCCTGTTCGCGGGCAAGCGCCTGCACGGCATCGCAGAAGACGCGGGCGCGGTGCTCGTAGTTGTCGAACATGTCAAAACTGGCGCAGGCCGGCGACATCAGCACGGCGTCACCGGTGGTGGCCTGTTGCGCCGCCAGGGAAACCGCTTCTTCCATGGATGCGGCGTCGAACAGGGGAATATTGCGCGGCAACACTTCTTTGATGAGAGGCGCGTCGCGCCCTATCAGCACCACGGCCCGGACATGGCGTTGCACGGGATCGGCCAAGGGCGAGAAATCCTGCCCCTTGCCTTCACCCCCCAGGATAAGCACCAGCTTGCGCTCCAGGCCCAGCCCCGTCAGCGCCGCCACGGTGGCGCCCACGTTGGTGCCTTTGCTATCGTCGAAGTACTCGACGTCGTTGATGATCGCCACGGACTCCACGCGATGCGGCTCGCCGCGGTATTCGCGCAGGCCGTGCAGCATGGGTGCCAGGTTGCAGCCCGCAGCGACCGCCAGCCCCAGCGCCGCCAGGGCATTGGTGGCGTTGTGCCGCCCGCGTATGCGCAAGGCCTCAATCGGCATCAGGCGCTGCACATGCAGCTCCACCTCTTCGTCCTTGCGGCGCTTGATGGTTTCGTCAGCCTCTGCCGCGCGGACCAGCCAGGTCATCCCATTGACGGTTTCAATGCCGTAGTCGCCGGGGCGTTGCGGTTCGCCAGCGCCGAAGGTGGCATGGGGACGAATTTGCGGTGGCTTCAGGCGCACCTTGACGGGCGGCGGCAGCATGGCCATCACACGCGCGTCGTCGCGATTGAGCAGCATGAACGTGCTGTTGCCGAAGACCCTCGCTTTCGCCGCAACATAGGCATCCATGTCGCCGTGCCAGTCGAGGTGGTCTTGTGTGATGTTGAGCACCACGGCGGCCGTCGGCTCAAAGCCCTGCACATCGGCCAGCTGGAAGCTGGACAGCTCCAGCACCCAGACCTGCGGCAGGGTTTCTGCATCCATGTGGGCCGACAGCGTGTCGAGCAGCGTGGGGCCGATGTTGCCGGCTACGGCCACGGTTTTTCCTGCCCGCTGAACCAGTTGGCCCAGCAAGGAGGTCACCGTGGTTTTCCCGTTGGTGCCCGTGATGGCCAGCACCTGGGGGCGATAACCGGCGGGCTTTTCTGGCGGAACAAGGCCCAGCAGTTCGGGTGTCGCAACGCTTTCGCCCGCCTCTTCAATGGCGGCTGGCATGCTCTCTGTGGTGTTGTCCGCTGCGTCTGGCAGAGCTTCCGTATCGCCGGACGCATCGGCAGGCACACTGGTTTCATCCGTAAGCGAGCCGGCTGCGGGCATTGCCAGGGGCGCGTCCGTGTCATCGGACGCATCGGCGGCTTCGAGTTGCTGCACCTCAGCCGTGGGCTCCATGGATGAGGAAGCTGCCTCAGCTTCAGCTTCAGGTTCATCTTCCGCCGCCTCCTCAGCAGGGACATCGCGCAGATCCGCCAGGGCCTGGGAGAACAGGTCAAGCTCGCCGCCGACTGGCAAACCGATTTCACGTGCCGCGTTCACCACGGGTGCGATCACCGCAGGCGCCAGCCCCGGCGAACGATAGACAGCACGCACCGCCGTGCCCTGCACCAGCTCCGGCGTGAAAGCGCCGCTCACGAATGCCACACCGGGCAACTCTTGCCGTAGCGTTGCCAGCAGCGAAGGCGCCTCGCGCGTATCGGCAACTGTGACCGATGCACCATGGCGTACGCACCAGCGCGCCATGGCCAGGCCGGACGCACCCAGGCCCAGGATCAATACGGTTTGGTCTTGTAGATGCCGCATGCCTTGTTACCTGAGCTTCAAGGTGGAAAGGCCGACGAGGCACAGCAGCATGGTGATGATCCAGAAACGCACGACGACCTGCGTCTCTTTCCAGCCGCTCTTTTCAAAATGATGGTGAAGCGGCGCCATCTTGAGGATGCGGCGGCCTTCGCCATAGCGCTTCTTGGTGTATTTGAACCAGACCACCTGCATCATCACGGAGAGGGCTTCGACAACGAAGATGCCGCCCATGATGGCCAGCACGATTTCCTGGCGCACGATGACCGCGATGGTTCCCAGCGCTGCACCCAGGGCCAGCGCGCCGACGTCACCCATGAACACCTGCGCCGGATGTGTGTTGAACCACAGGAAAGCCAGCCCCGCCCCCGCCATGGCCGAGCAGAAGATCAGCAACTCACCCGAGCCGGGGATGTGCGGGAAGAGCAGGTACTTGGAGTAGACCGAGCTGCCCGTGACATAAGCGAAAACACCGAGCGCCGAACCCACCATGACCACAGGCATGATGGCCAGGCCGTCCAGCCCGTCGGTCAGGTTGACGGCATTGCTGGAACCGACGATTACGAGGTAAGTCAGGATCACAAAACCGAAAACACCCAGCGGGTAGCTGACTTCCTTGACGAAAGGCACCAGCAAGCCGGCCTTGGGCGGCAGGTTCACGTCGAAGCCGGATTGCACCCAGCTGAAGAACAGTTCCAGCACACGCATGTTGGAGCTCTCGGAGATGCTGAACACCAGGTACAGCGCGGCGATCAGGCCGATGACAGACTGCCAGAGGTATTTTTCACGCGAGCGCATGCCTTCCGGGTCCTTGAGCACCACCTTGCGCCAGTCGTCCGCCCAGCCGATGGCGCCGAAGCCCAGGGTGACGATGAGAACAATCCAGACAAAGCGGTTGGACAGGTCAAACCACAGCAGTGTGGAAATGCCGATAGCCATCAGGATCAACACCCCCCCCATCGTGGGTGTTCCGCTCTTGCTCAAATGGGTCTGCATGGCGTATTCGCGGATGGGCTGGCCAATCTTGAGCGAGATGAGCCGGCGAATTACAAACGGGCCTGCCAGCAGACCGATCAGCAGCGCCGTGAGTGCGGCCATGACGGCGCGAAACGTCAGGTACTGGAACACCCTGAAGAATCCAAATTCGGGGGAGATTGACTGGAGCCACTGGGCCAGGCTAAGCAGCATGAGGCTCTTCCTTATGGTTATGGTTTTGTTGGGTTTGGTCTTGTGCGTGCGCCGTGATGGCCTGGACCACACGCTCCATCTTCATGAACCGTGAGCCCTTCACCAGCACGCTGCCGACGCCGGGGAGCTCGGCCAGCACAGCGGCGATGAGCGCGTCCACTTCGTCGAATACCTGCGCCCGGCCAAAACCGGCCGCCGCATTTTTTGACTGCTCGCCCAATGTGAAAAGTTTTTCAATGCCCAAGGCACGTGCATGCCGCCCGGCTTCATCATGGAACTGCGGGCCCTGGTCGCCGACCTCGCCCATGTCGCCCATCACCATCAGGCGTGGTCCGGGCAATTCGGCGAGCACCTCAAGGGCGGCGCGCATGGAATCAGGATTGGCGTTATAGGTGTCGTCCACCAGCGTCAGCACCCGGCCGGACAGCGCCACGGCGATGGCGCGCGAACGCCCTTTGACCGGAACAAAGGCCGACAAGCCCGCGGAGACGGAGGCCAGGGGCACGCCCGCAGCCAGCGCGCAGGCGGTGGCTGCCAAAGCATTTTTGACGTTGTGCCGGCCGGCAATATGCAGTGAGAATTCGGCCGCACCCGCCGGCGTGACGGCCGCCACCTTCCAGCAGCCATCACCCCATTGCGCCGTGCCCGTGACATCGGCCGGGCCTGCAAGCGCAAAGGTAAGGACCTTGCGTGCCCCCACCAGCTTTCGCCAAAGAGGCGTGTAGTCATCGTCTGCAGGAAAAACCGCCGTGCCGGCGGCGTCCAGTGACTGGAATACCGAACCATTTTCAAGGGCGACCGCTTCGACCGTTGCCATGAACTCCAGGTGCTCGCGTTGGGCGTTGTTCACCAGCGCGACGCTGGGCCTGGCCAGCTCAGACAGGTAGGCAATCTCGCCCGGATGGTTCATGCCTAGTTCGACCACGCCAGCTTCATGCGCGGCCGACAGGCGCAGCAGCGTGAGCGGCACGCCGATGTCGTTGTTAAGGTTGCCTTCGGTTGAGAATGCCTTGTCGGCTTTCCAGGCGCGCAGGATGGCGGCGATCATCTGGGTCACGGTGGTTTTTCCGTTGCTGCCGGTCACCGCGATGAGGGGCAGGTGGAATTGCGACCGCCAGCCGGCAGCGAGCCGTCCCAGCGCGAGCCGTGTGTCGGGCACTTCCAGGCCTGGCAAGCCCGCCCCGGCCAAGCCGTGGTGTGCAATAGCTGCCACCGCGCCCTGCGCCTTGGCCTGTGCCAAAAACTCATGGGCATCGAAGCGTTCGCCCTTGAGTGCCACAAACAAATCACCCGCCTGCAGGCTGCGCGTATCGGTATTCACCCGCAACGCTTTCACATTGCCATCGCCCACCAACCGGGCAGAAGGCAACCAGCCCAGGGCTTGCCGCAGGGTCATCATGCCGAGCCCCCTTGGGCGCTGCGCCCCGCTGCGGCAGCGTCAAGTGCCGCCTGCGCATGGGCGTGGTCAGAAAACGGCAATTTCACGCCCGAAATTTCCTGAAAACTCTCGTGGCCCTTGCCCGCGAGCAGGACCACGTCTTGCGGTTGGGCCAGGCTCAAGGCATGCACAATCGCCGCCGCCCGGTCGGCCTGAACATGGACGGCATCCCTGTGGCTCAGGCCCAGCAAGACCTGGCAGATGATGGCCAGCGGGTTTTCGCTGCGTGGGTTGTCGCTGGTCACCACCACCTGGTCGGCATTTTTTTCAGCCACCGCGGCCATCAGCGGGCGCTTGGTGGCGTCCCGGTCGCCGCCGCAGCCAAACACGCACCAGAGCTGTCCGCCGCGACCCGAGGCAGCCGGCCTGAGCGCCTGCAGCACTTTTTCCAGGGCGTCAGGCGTGTGGGCGTAGTCAATCACCACCAGGGGTTGCCCCGGCACCGCCAGCGTCTCAGTGCGCCCCGGAACCGGCAGCAGCCCCGCACAGGCGCCCACGGCATCGGCCAGAGGCACACCCATGGCACGAAGCGCGGCCAGCACGCCGAGCAGGTTGGAAACGTTGTACTGGCCCACCACCTGCGCGTGGACCTTGTGATGCTCAGAGCCCTCAACCACATCGAAGCTCAAGGCATCTGCGCCGTGCTCGATGTTGCGCGCCTGCAGGCGCGCAGGCTCTGCGCACGATACCGTCCAGAGATCCAGTCCGCTGCCCGCGAGGGACTCCTTCAGTTCGACACCCTTGGCATCGTCGATATTGACGACCGCGGCCTTCAGGCCAGGCCAGCCGAACAGCGCCGCCTTGGCCTGCCAGTAGTCTTCCATGGAGGCGTGGTAGTCGAGGTGGTCTTGGGTGAAGTTGGTAAAAATGGCGACTTCGACGGCCGTCGCATCCAGGCGGTGCTCCACCACACCGATAGAAGAGGCCTCAATCGCACAGGCGACAAAGCCTTCGTCGGCAAAGCGCCGCAGCGCCTGCTGCAGCAGCACCGGGTCAGGCGTCGTCAAGCCATTGGACACCATGGCGCCGGGCTCGCCGATGCCCAGTGTTCCGACCAGCCCGCATTTGCGTCCGAGGCGGCCCAAGGCTTGTGCCAGCCACCAGGCCGTTGAGGTTTTGCCATTCGTGCCGGTGACGGCGGAAATCCGCAACTGCCGGCTTGGCTGCTCGAAGTAGGCGGCCGCGATAGGCCCGGTCGCGGCTTTGAGCCCGGCGTATTCGGCGACTTTTCCGTCCGTGAATGCATACGCCGCCGCGCCGTCTTGCTCAACCAGGCAGGCTTCGGCGCCGGCGGCCAGTGCCGCACCCACAAATTTGCGCCCGTCGGTGGCGGCGCCGGGCCAGGCAATGAAGCCGTCGCCCTCTGCCACCTGGCGGCTGTCGGTGCAGAGCTTGCCCGCCACGCGTTCGCGCAGCCAGCCTGCGGCCTCTTCAGGGGTATGGAGTTGCGTGCTCAAAACGACTCCTCCACAGCCTGGGTGGTAATTTGCGGCTTGACGCTCATATCCGGCTGCACGCCCATCATGCGAAGCGTCTGCTGCACGACCTCGCTGAAAACAGGCGCGGCGGCCACGCCGCCGAAGTAGTTGCCGTCGCTGGGCTCGTCGATCATTACCCCGACGATGATGCGCGGCGTCTCAATAGGCGCCATGCCTGTAAACCATGCACGGTATTTGTTGGTGGCATACCCCTTGCCGACCTGCTTGTGCGCGGTGCCCGACTTGCCGCCTACCGAATAGCCCACGGTTTGCGCCAGCTGGCCAGTGCCGCCGGGAGCGGCAGCCATCTGCAGCATCCGGCGAACGGCATGCGCGTTCTCCGCGGAAAAGACCTGTATGCCGACGGCGGGCTCGCTGCTCTTGAGCATGGTGGCAGGGATGATCTGGCCGTCGTGCGCGAACGCGGTATAGGAGTGCGCCATCTGAAAGAGCGAAGCCGACAAACCGTAGCCATAAGCCATCGTCGCCTGCTCGACAGGGCGCCAAGTCTTCCACGGCCGGACACGCCCCGTGACGGCGCCGGGAAACTGGATTTGCGGTTTTTGCCCGTAACCCAGCGCCATGTAGGTCTCCCACATTTCCTGCGGGCTCATTTTCTGGGCGATCTTCAGCGCCCCGACGTTGCTGGATTTCTGGATGACACCTTCCACCGTCAGCGTGCCGTAGTTGTGCGTATCGCTGATGGTGAAGCCGCCGATGCTGTAGCGACCAGGCCCGGTTTCGATGATGGTTTGCGGCTTGATGCGCCCGGCTTGGAGTGCCATGGCGACCGTGATGGGCTTCATCGTGGAGCCGGGCTCAAAGGTGTCCGTCAAGGCCCGGTTGCGCAACTGTTCACCGGTCAGGTTTTTTCGCTTGTCGGGCACGTAACTGGGATAGTTCGCCAGCGCCAGCACTTCGCCGGTCGTGGAGTCCAGCACCACCACGCTGCCGGCCTTGGCCTTGCGCGCGATGACCGCGTCGCGCAGCTTCTGGTACGCGAAAAACTGCACCTTGCTGTCGATGCTCAGCTGGATGTCCTTGCCTTCGACAGGATGCACCTGCTCGCCGACATCTTCGACGACACGGCCCAGGCGGTCCTTGATCACGCGGCGTGACCCGGCCTTGCCCGCCAGGTCCTTGTTGAAGGTCAGCTCGATGCCTTCCTGGCCGCGATCCTCGACATTGGTGAAGCCCACCACATGGGCCACGGTTTCACCTTCGGGATATTGGCGCTTGTATTCCTTGCGCTGATAGATGCCCTTGATGCCCAGCGCGTGGATTTTCTGGGCTACGGGCTCATCGACCTGGCGCTTGAGCCAGACAAAAGTCTTGTCTTCGTGGCCCAGTTTTTTCTTCAGGTCGGCAGGCGGCATTTCGAGCAGCCTGGCCAGCTCCGCCAACTGGGAATTGCTCGCTTCGACATCTTCCGGAATCGCCCAGATGCTGGGTGCAGGCACACTGGACGCGAGGATGAGGCCGTTGCGGTCCAGGATGCGGCCGCGGTTGGCGGGCAATTCCAGGGTGCGTGCAAAACGCACTTCACCCTGGCGCTGGAAGAACTCGTTGCCAAAAATCTGGATGTAGGCGGCGCGGCCGGCCAGCCCGGCAAAGGCCAGCGCCACGCCGGCCACGATGAATTTGCTGCGCCAGACAGGGGTCTTGCTGGCCAGCAATGGGCTGGACGAGTAGAGGACGCTGCGGCTCATGGCTTGGCACCCCCCGGTGCCGAAGCCGGTACCGAGGCCGCAGCCACGGGCTCGTCCTTGTAGGTCACGTATTGCGTGATGGCCGGCGTCACCGTGCGCATCTGCAGCTTCTCTTTGGCCAGCTTCTCGACCTTCAGGGGTGTGGCCTGTGCGCGCTTTTCCACTTGCAGGCGCTCGCTGTCTGTTTCGATTTTCCGGGCGTCGGCAGTCGCCTTTTCAAGTTCGACGTAAAGGCGGCGCGATTCGTACTGCGTGCGAACAAGGTAGAGCGCGCTGGCAAGCACCGCGAGGAGCAGCACGAAATTCAGCCTTGCCATAACGGTGCTCCGGCATTCATGCGGCCACCTCGGTGCGCTCAGCCACCCGCATTACGGCACTGCGCGATCGCGGATTGCCGTCCACTTCTTCTTCGCCGGGTTTGGTGCGGCCAAGCGCCTTGAGCTGCATGGCCTTGGGTTCGGCAAAAGGCGCGCGGCGGTCAAAGACCTCGCGCGAATGTGCGGCGATGAATTGCTTGACGATGCGGTCTTCGAGCGAATGAAAACTGATCACCACCAGACGGCCTCCCGGTTGGAGAACTTT
>JAJKJM010000012.1 GCA_021153985.1 Polaromonas sp. | reverse complement strand
TCGCACGCCGACGCCATCCGCGACGAAAAGCTCAAGGTGCTGCGCTCGCTGAAAGCCTGGACGCCTGAAACGCTGAGCCAGCACGTGGTGCGCGGCCAGTATGCGGCCGGCAACATCGATGGCGAGGCCGTGCCCGGCTACCGCGACGAAAAGGGCGTCAACCCCGCAAGCACGACAGAAACCTTTGTGGCGCTGCGCACCGAGATCGCCAACTGGCGCTGGGCCGGTGTGCCGTTTTATATCCGCACCGGCAAGCGCCTGGCCGGCCGCGATGCCCACATCGAAGTCAACTTTCGCCCCGCGCCGCACGCGATTTTCAAATCGGCGCTCGCCGGCTCCAACGTGGCCAACCGCCTGGTGATCAACCTGCAGCCCAAGGACGGCCTGGAACTGCACCTGCTGGCCCAGGGCGGCGACCCGCGCGCCGGCAGCCGCGGCACACCTTCGCTGGCGCCGGTACAGCTGGATCTGGACTTCGACAAACGCTTTGGCTCCGAGCGCGTGGGCGCTTACGAACGGCTGCTGCTGGATGTGATCGACGGCCGGCTCAATCTTTTTGTACGCAGCGACGAGCAGGAAGAAGCCTGGCGCTGGGTCGAGCCTATCCTGGACAGCTGGAGCAACCAGGCCAGTGCGCCGCGGCCGTACGCCGCCGGCACCTGGGGGCCGAGCGCAGCGAGCGCGATGATTGCACGCGACGGGTATTGCTGGTCTGAGGAGTGCTGAGGTGCTCGACAGAATCAAGGCCTCCCTCCCCTCCCTTGCACCTGCCGAACAACGAGTTGGCCGCCTGGTGCTGGCCGACCCCCGCTCTTTTGCCAATTTGCCGATCACCGAACTGGCGAGCCGTTCGCATGTGAGCAAGCCGACCGTGGTGCGGTTTTGCCGCAGCATGGGGTATGACGGGTTATCGGACTTCAAGCTCAAGCTGGCGGGTAGCGTGAGTGAGGGCGTACCTTTCATCCACCGCAGTGTGGATGCCGATGACAAGACCGGCGACGTGATGGTCAAGGTGATCGACAACACCGTGGCGGCATTTTTGAAATACCGCAATGACGCAAGTTCGGTCGCCGTTGAGCGGGCCGCCGACGCACTGCTGGCCACCTATAACACCGGCAAGCGCATTGAATTTTTCGGCGTGGGCAACTCGGGCATCGTGGCGCAGGACGCGCAGCACAAGTTCTTCCGGCTGGGCATCACCAGCATCGCCTACAGCGACGGCCACATGCAGGTCATGAGCGCCTCATTGCTGGGGCCAGGCGACTGCGTGGTGGTGATTTCCAACTCAGGCCGCACACGCGACCTGATGGACGCCTGCGATATCGCCCGCAAAAACGGCGCCACCACCATCGTCATTACGGTGACCGGCTCACCACTGGCAGCTGCCGGCAACATCCACCTGACGGCCGACCACCCCGAGGGCTATGACCGCTACAGCCCCATGGTGTCGCGCCTGATGCATTTGATGATCATCGACATCCTGGCGACCTGCGTGGCGCTGCGCATCGGCAGCAAGTTGCAGCCGCTGCTCAAGGAAATGAAAAACAATTTGCGCAACAAGCGCTATGCCTGAGGCGTTGGCGCTTCAGGGCTGGCGGCCTGGCTTTAAGAGAAATCGGGCTCTAGCCCAATAAGGGTCTCGGCTAGCAGCTACTAAATTAATAGCAAGCTGCAGATCACGCCAGCGGCAGCGAGCGCTCCACAATGCCTGCAAACAAGGCCGAGCCTAGCGGCAAGACGCTGTCGTTGAAGTCATAGCAGCTGTTGTGCAGGAAGCGGCTGCCCACGCCGCCGACCGTGCCGCCTTTGCCATCGGGCAATTGCTCGCCCTGACCCAGGCGCAGATAGGCACCGGGTTTGACCCTGAGCATGAAAGAAAAGTCCTCCGAGCCCATGCTCGGCTCAAGGTTGCGCACCACGTTTTCCGCGCCCACAAGCTGGTCGGCCACCGCGGTGGCCAGTGAGTATTCGGCGGGTGAATTGATGGTGGCGGGGTAGATGCGCTCGTACTTCACGGTGGCGGTCGCGCCAAAACCCTGGGCAACGGACGCGCACAGCTCTTTCAGGCGGCGCTCGACGAGGTCTTGCACTTCGGGCTTGAAGGTGCGCACCGTGCCCACCAGCATGGCGGTTTCGGGCACCACACTCATCGCGCCGAGTTCGCCTGCCCGGACAGCGCAAATGCTGATCACGGCGTTGTCCATGGCCTTCACATTGCGCGACACAATGCTTTGCACGGCGGTGATGATGTGAGCGGCCACCAGCACCGAATCCACCGCCAGGTAAGCGTGTGCGCCGTGGCCGCCTTTGCCGGTGATCTCGATGGTGATGCGGTCGGCTGCGGCCATCATGGGCCCGGGGTTGATGCCAATGGTGCCGGGCCGCATGGCTGGCCAGTTGTGCATGGCGTAGATGGACTGCACGGGAAAGCGCTCGAACAGCCCATCCTTGATCATGGCGTCGGCCCCGCCGCGCCCTTCTTCCGCGGGCTGGAACACCAGCACGGCATCGCCGGCAAAGTTGCGGGTTTCAGCAAGATAGCGGGCAGCGCCCACCAGCATGGTAGTGTGGCCATCATGGCCGCAGCCGTGCATCAGCCCGGCCTTGGAAGACTTCCAGCCGAATTCGTTGTGCTCTGTCATGGGCAGCGCGTCCATGTCGGCCCGCAGACCGACCATGTGCCTCACGCCGGAGCTACCGGCAGCCTTGCCAGGCTGCTGGCCCTTGATGACGGCCACCACGCCGGTCTTGCCAACACCTGTGTGCACTTCATCGACACCACACAGCTTGAGCGCATGCACGACGCGGCTGGAGGTGTAAACCTCTTCGAAACCGAGTTCAGGGTGGGCGTGCAAGTCGCGCCGGAAGGCCGTCAACTCGGGGTGAAACTGCGCGATCTGCGCAAAGGCGCGGCCGCTGGCACGCAAGGGTGCCGGGTGGTGCAGGCTGGCAGCGTCTGCCGTTGCCGTGGGTTCGGTAGATGAGTTACCTGGAAAGCTCGAAAGGCTTGGGATGGTGGCCGGAGCACGCATGGCGATGGTCCTGAGATTCAGCGAATTGAAATACTAGTCCTGAAGGGATGGCGGTGCAAATTCAGGGGCTTGCGAAACCTTCGCCGATACGGCGGTCATGGCCGGCGCGGCGATCACATCGCGCGGCTTTTTCATCAGGTTGACAGGGCCATACCAGGCCTTGGCCTGTTGCCGGGTGTTGTCGGAGTCAGTCATGATGGCAATACCGACCAACGCGCCTGGCGCCTCGCCAAACGCTTTTTCATAATCGGCCCGAACATCACGCTCATAGTCGAGCCAGCGGTTCAGGCGGCCGGAGCCGGACTCAAGGACCAGCTTGCGGATGCGGTCGGTGCGCGTGTTGATGATCACGCTTTCAGGTGCGCTGTGTGTGCCCCACACATACATGAGGGTTGCATAGGGCAGCGGCTCGCCTGTCAACGCCAGCGCCAGCTCCGACAGCATGGCGTTTTTGGCGGAAAATTTCGAACGGTCTCCTTCAAAGGCCAGTACCACGCGCACTGGCGAGTCGTCGCTGTCGCGCTGGGTCATGTCGGCGCCCGAAATCATTTTCGGCACCTTCCAGGAGAAACTCAGTTTGCCAAGGCTTGCAGGCTCAATACGAAGGTTTTGCCTCAGCATGCTTGCCGAGCTGTCGGATTCGCCGAGGACGGCATCGCGCCCGTCAAGCCTCACGGCACGATAACGCGTGGATTTTTTACCTGGAAACGCGCAGTGCACCCATTTGACGGTGGCTGCGGTTTCAATTCCATTTGAATCCGGGTCTGAATTGACGGTCGAAGCCGAGGCCCAGTTCACATCCTGGCTGCCCGAGTCTGCGGATGTCTCCATGCCCGCACAACCCACAAACAGCGGCAGGCAACAGGCAACCCCCACAACGCGCAGCGCATTCAGGGAAAACTCAAAAACGGGCAGAGTCATTAAAGGGGCGAGGGTCCGCAAAAAAATGGAGGGCGCCTATGGTTTTCGGGGAGCGCCTGAAAACTATCGACAGATTCAGGACAGGGCGCTATACAACTCAACGCATCGCGCGCCAAAAGGTTTCAAAAACCAGCCGTCTTTTTCCATAAAAAAAGCCACCTCGGGTTTCCCCGAAGTGGCTTTTGGATTCTCATAAGAAACTGGCGTTAAGCCAGCTTCAAATTAGAACGTGTGGCGAATGCCAGCTGCGTACGTGGTGGTACGGGTGATGCCGTTGACACCGCCAGCAGCGGCAGCAATAGCATTGGAGTTGGCGATAACGTTGCTGTAGTTCTTCGTGCTGACAGCACCCGTGTACAGGGTGGTGCGCTTGCTCAAAGAGTACAGAGCCTGGACGCCCCAGCCGGTGCTGGAACCCAGATCGTCACCCTTGGAACGTGCGTAGCCAGCGCTCAGGGTCGTAGCGCCCAGAGGCACTGCAACGCTCAAGCTGTACTCTTTCTGTGCGCCCAGTTCGTGAGCGGCAACAGGAACGAGCGTGCCATTTGGATTGACGGTGGTGCTGACATCCTTGAACTTGGCGCGGTTGGCACCGAAGCCGACTTTGGCAACGCCGAAGTCATAAGCAACGTTCAACAGGGTGTTGGTCAGAGCAGGCTTGGTCGTAGCGGTGCGAGCTGCACCTTCAGACTGGTAGCCGCCGGAGATCAGCAGAGGGCCGTTTGCGTACTTCAGGTTGGCAGAAACCGCGCTGCTTGCACCGATGGTAGCCGTCTTGTCTTCGCCGAAGGCGTACATGAACGAACCGGTGAAGCCACCGAAGTTAGGCGAAACGTACTTGACGCTGTTGTTGAAGCGGGTGTTGAAACCAACCCAGGTCACGTGAGCGCCGGAACCGGAGCCAGCGTGGTTCAGCAGCACGGCATTGCCAGCTTGGGTGCCCAGAGCAGCAGCTTGAGCAGTGGAGAAGCCGTTGTTGGTGTTCGAAGGATCGAACAGCGTAGCGCCCATCATGGCGTGGTCAGCAGACACGTCATCGTAGGAGCTGGAGTTGCGACCGATGGTCACGGTACCGAAGCCGCTGGAAATACCCACGTTGGCGCGACGGCCAAACAGTGCGCCTTGACCGGAAGCGCCGGTGTCAATGCTGAAACCGCTTTCGAGGTTACCGATGACGGCCATGCCGCCGCCGACGTCTTCGCTAACGCGAATGCCCCAACGCGAACCATTCAGGCCGCCGGAGTCAATTTTGGACTGGGAGAGGCCGGAAATGGTAGTAGGGGTGGCGAGCTGGTTGGTCTTGTAGCTGCCGATGTTGGCGTCGAGCAAACCGTAGATGGTCACGGTCGACTGAGCTTGTGCTGCACCAGCCATCGCGCCGAGTGCGGCCAAAGCGATAAGGGTCTTTTTCATTGAGAGTTTCTCCAAGGTTAAACATAGGGCTCCGGCACGGGGGTCACTTCAGACTTGCATCTTCGTGGCTCCACCAGAGACCCGGGCCAACCCCCTTTCGGGAAGTTGGGTCTATTGCACCAGACCCGACAGCGTTTCGCAAAGAAAACCGCCTAAAAACGCCGCATTCGTTGCAGGATCGCCACAATCCCAGGCGGGCAGTGGAAAAGAAACAACGCCAGCCAAAATCTGGGGTCCGGGCTCACAAAAATCCCGTGTTGTGGCCGGGTTTCGCCGGATTCCATAAAAAAAGCCGCTCCGGTGACGGAGCGGCTTTTTGGAGTGGACCCGCACAGAGGCGGGTCAGGCCAAACCCGGATTAGAACGTGTGGCGAATGCCCACGCCGTAGGTGGTGGTCTTGCGTTCTGTCGCGGCGCCAGTTTCCTTGCCGGTTTGCATACCAGCGTACAGGTTCGAGCGCTTGGACAGTGCGTAGAGAGCAGCCAGACCGTAGCCGGTGCGCTTCAGGTCAGGCGCGCCAGCCAGCAGGGTGCTCTTGGAACGGGCGTAACCGCCGGACAGCGTCAGGGCGGTGCTGACCGGGAAGTCCAGACCGATCTGGTATTCCTTCGTCTTGTCCGCTGCCACGCCGGTGATAGGCGTGGTGCCGTTCTTCACGTTGCCGTAAGCGCCGAGCAGCTTGACCACGCCGAAGTCATAAGAACCGTTCAGCTGCGTGTACTTGATCGCAGTAGCGGCGCTGGTGGCTTTTTCAGACTGGTATGCCAGCGAAGCGCCGATAGGGCCATTCGCGTAAGCAACGTTCATGCTGATGATTTTGCCGGCGCCGATAGCGGCGGTTTTGTTCTCACCGAAGCTGTACATACCGGCAGCAGAGAAGCCGCTGAAGTTGGGGGTTTCGTAGTAGATCGAGTTGCCGGGACGATCCTGGTAGCTATTGCTGGCCCACACGCTGGTGGAAGGTGCGAACAGCAGCGAGTCGAAGCCTGCGGCGCCGGAGCCCTTGACCATGTCGTATGGGGTCCACATTTTGCCGAGCTTCAGCTCACCGAAGCCACCCGACAAACCAACCCAGGACTGACGGCCAAAGATGGCGTTGCTGGAATTGCCCGGTGCGCCAAAGGGGTTGCTATAGCTGTTCGCAACGCCGGTGCTGGGGTCAAAGCCGGCTTCCAGCAGGAAGTTGGCTTTCAGGCCGCCGCCGAGGTCCTCAGAGCCCTTCAGGCCGAAACGGCTGGTCTGCAGACCACCGCCGCTACCGGAGAAAGGGTGGGGAACGTTCACGCCGGTACGGCTGATGTTGTTGTCCTTGACGGTACCAACCCATGCGTCAATAAGGCCGTAGACAGTCACGGTGGACTGCGCAGAGGCGACTCCGGAAACGGCCAGAACGGCCAGGGCAACCAGGCTTTTTTTCATCATTAAAAATTCTCCAAAAGGTGGAAAAACAAACACATTGCGAAACACTTTTTAAAGGGCTCTCGGGTCAACCCTGATTCGATTTAACCAAATCGTCATAAATTAGACCGCACCCTTGTCGTTTCATTAGCAACTTTCATACCCAAGTGTTGGTCTCCCGCGACACGCGCTCGTTTTAGGGGAGCTTGCGGACTCCACGAACCCATTCGGTGCGCGCAAAACACACACAAATGGCGCATTTTTCAGACAAATGCATCGTCTTGGTGAAACGCGTCTCGGTCTCCTCTCATGCGTTCAATGCGGCTTTGACGACGTAGCTCCAACGCGGACGGCGAAAAGCGCTATTGGCAAAGAGTCATTCCGTAGAAACCCCGTCATGGCTCCACAGATGTGGCTCTCTTACCACGCGGGGTAAAAAATAGAGCCGAAACCCTAAGCGGCGTTCACATGCCGCCTAAAAGCCCCCAATCGACTTCCCAGCGAGACACCGATGCCCTTTCCCCAGAGGGCGCCGAGAAGAACACGTGAATTTGTCGAGGAATTTCGAAGGCTTTGCCGTGACGCAAAAACCTCGGGTTTTCCCCTGTCGCAAAAGTGATACCCCCGGTAGTGACACTCTTTACGGGTCGCAACATCACCATTAATCTTCCCTTCACAGAGATGGCCTGCAGGGTAAAGACAGGCATCAGAGATCCCGTTTATCTATCGCTTTCGTTTATCAATTAAAACTCCTGGAGACTCCATGAAAAAACTGACCCTCGTTGCAACTGCGATCATGGGACTTTTGTCCACCTCGGCCGCCATGGCGCAAAGCACCGTGACCGTCT
>JAJKJM010000011.1 GCA_021153985.1 Polaromonas sp. | reverse complement strand
CTTGTCCACTTCGTACTTCACCGGGTCGGCGTTCATCGGGATTTCGATGATCACATTGAAAGATTCGGGAACGTTTTTACCAGGGGAAACTTTATCGAGGGACATGGTCGCTTTGTCTTTATGGAAGTAGATGAAGAAAAAAGGGGTACACAAACAAGAAGGCCTGGCGTGGTAGCCGCCCACCAGATGACCGGGCTCGCGCTCGGTATTTACCCTCATTTTACTGATTCACACCTTACGCTTCGCCAAGTTGTCACGTTTTGGCGGTAAATTTCAAAGGTTGGCCAATCGTCTCCACCGTATGTTGGGAGCAGCGAGGAAGCAACGCAGCGGGGGTGAAGACACCATTTGCTAGCGTTGCAACCCCCTCCAAGCGAAAAACAACGTAGGAGATTTCACATGTCATCCATGACAGGCAACTCAGCGCTCATTCTTGCGCTGGTCTGCGGACTGATCGCCGTCGGGTACGGCTTCTGGGCACGCAGCTGGATTCTTTCCCAGGACGCAGGCAATGCCCGCATGCAGGAAATTGCGGCCGCCATCCAGACCGGCGCCGCCGCTTACCTCGCCAGGCAATACAAAACCATCGCCATCGTCGGTGTCATCCTCGCGGTGCTCATCGGCTTCTTCCTTGACGGCAAGACCGCCATCGGCTTTGTGGTCGGGGCGGTGCTCTCGGGCGCCTGCGGCTTTATCGGCATGAATGTGTCGGTGCGCGCCAACGTGCGCACCGCGCAGGCCGCCACCCGGGGCATCGGCCCCGCCCTGGACGTCGCCTTTCGCGGCGGCGCCATCACCGGCATGCTGGTGGTGGGCCTGGGCCTGCTCGGCGTCACCGGCTTTTACTGGTTCCTGGTGGGCAACGGCAACTACACGCCCGACCTGAAGCTGGCCAATCTGCTCAACCCGCTGATCGGCTTTGCTTTCGGTTCGTCGCTGATTTCCATCTTCGCCCGGCTGGGCGGCGGCATCTTCACCAAGGGCGCTGACGTCGGCGCCGACCTGGTGGGCAAGGTCGAAGCCGGCATCCCTGAAGACGACCCGCGCAACCCGGCCGTGATTGCCGACAACGTGGGCGACAACGTGGGCGACTGCGCCGGCATGGCCGCCGACCTGTTTGAAACCTATGCCGTCACGCTGATCGCCACCATGGTGCTGGGCGCCCTGCTGCTGTCCGGCGCAGGCGCCACGGCCGCGGTGTACCCGCTGGCGCTGGGCGGCGTGTCCATCATCGCCTCCATCATCGGCTGCTTCTTCGTCAAGGCTTCGCCCGGCATGAAGAACGTGATGCCGGCCCTGTACAAAGGGCTCGCCATCGCGGGCGTGCTGTCGCTGATCGCGTTCTACTTCGTCACGATGTGGCTGATGCCCGACAACGCCGTCACCGCCACCGGCACGCAGATGCGCCTCTTCGGCGCCTGCGCGGTTGGCCTGGTGCTGACCGGCGCACTCTGCTGGGTCACCGAGTACTACACCGGCACGCAATACAAACCCGTGCAGCACATCGCACAGGCCTCCACCACCGGCCACGGCACCAACATCATTGCCGGCCTGGGCGTGTCCATGCGCTCCACCGCCTGGCCCGTGATCTTTGTCTGCATCGCAATCCTGGTGGCCTTCAAGCTGGCGGGCCTCTACGGCATCGCGGTTGCCGCGACGTCCATGCTGAGCATGGCCGGTATCGTGGTCGCGCTGGATGCCTACGGCCCCATCACCGACAACGCCGGCGGCATCGCCGAGATGGCCGAGCTGCCCAGCAGCGTGCGCGACATCACCGACCCGCTGGACGCCGTTGGCAATACCACCAAGGCCGTGACCAAGGGCTACGCCATCGGCTCCGCCGGCCTGGCGGCGCTGGTGCTGTTTGCCGACTACACCCACAAGCTCGACGCCTATGGCACCACCATCAGCTTTGATTTGAGCAACCCGAACGTCATCTCCGGCCTCTTTACCGGCGGGATGCTTCCCTAACTGTTCGGCGCCATGGCCATGGAAGCCGTGGGCCGCGCCGCCGGCGCCGTGGTGGTCGAAGTGCGCCGCCAGTTCCGCGACATCAAAGGCATCATGGACGGCACCGGCAAGCCCGAATACGACACCGCGGTCGACATGCTGACCACCGCCGCCATCAAGGAAATGATGATCCCGTCGCTGCTGCCTGTGGTGGTGCCGATTGTGGTTGGCCTGGCGCTTGGCCCCCAAGCCTTGGGCGGCCTGCTCATGGGCACCATCGTGACCGGCCTCTTCGTGGCGATCTCGATGTGCACCGGCGGCGGCGCCTGGGACAACGCCAAAAAGTACATTGAAGACGGCAACCACGGCGGCAAAGGCTCAGAGGCGCATAAAGCCGCCGTGACCGGCGACACCGTGGGCGACCCCTACAAAGACACCGCCGGCCCGGCCGTCAATCCGCTGATCAAGATCATCAACATCGTGGCGCTGCTCATCGTGCCGCTGGTGATGAAGTTCCACGGCGGCCCCGCGCAAGCGGCGCCCAGCGCACCAATGGCTGAGCCAGCCGCCGTCAGCGCACCAGCTGCCACGCCCGTGGCGCCTGCCATGCCGGCCCCGGCGCCTACACAGGCGCCCGCTGCGGCTGCCACGCCAACGCCGGCTGCACCCGCTTCCCGCTAGCCCGGTAAAGCGGCTACCAGCGGCTACGGCCCATGCAAAAAGCCCTGCACTGCAGGGCTTTTTCTTTGTGCGTACACGGCGAAGGCAGCGGCGGCGTGGCCGCCGGCCGGTCAAGCCGGCAGCAGTTGCCCCGTCCCTTGCCCAGCTTCCAGCAACGCCGGTGCCGCGAGGAATTCAAAGCGGCGAATCTCGCCCAGCGCCTGGCTGAGCGTCATCTCACCAGCCCGCATCAGGCATCCGGTCAGGTGCTCTGTCAGGCCGGTGTATTGCGCCAGGACAGCCTTGGTTTCGCCGAAAAGCCGCTCGCTCTGGGCCTCCATGATGCTGCGCGTTTCCTCGTCCGGCGGGGCCGTGCCGCCGTCCTTGACGAGCGCCGCATAGTTCAGCCGGGTTCTGCGGTACATGCCCATTTCCGCCACCGCATGGTGCAGCAGCCGGGTCACCCGCGTAATGTCGTTGTGGGCGCCGCCCGTGGTGCCATCCTCTCCGAAGAAGAGCTCTTCATTGGCCATGCCGCCCAGCAGCACGCGCACTTCATGCTCCATATCGGCTTTGGTTTTGAGGAGATTGCTGTCCTGTTTGTGCAGCACAAAGCCCAGCGCGTTGTTGCGCGGATTGGCTTTGAGTGAAATCTTGATGGTGTTCATGTCGGCTTGCAGGGTTTCCCAGTTGCCGCCCGCCAGCTTGTGCTGGTGGTGAAAGTCCATCAGGAAGTGTCCCCACTCGTGCACGGCGATGATGCGCCGGTCGCGCTCGCGCTCTTTAGTGGTGTTGTCGTTGACATTGCCCACCAGCACACGCTCGGCGGCCTGCATCAAGGTGTGCGCGCCAATCATCTGGCCGGACTGCACCGCGATGATGCCGGCCTGGTTGACCATGGTTTCGATATCTGCCGGGCTGCAACCCTCCGTGAGCTCCCCAAAATGCCGCAGGTCCAGGTCTGGCAGGACCTTGTCGGCGCGCTGGCGCAGGTAGTGGCCCGTGATGGCCAGGCGCTCCTGCTGGTTCGGCATGCGAAAGTCCACCTTCATCTGAAAGCGCCGCAGCATGGCCTCGTCCATCTGCAGATTGGCCGAATTGAAATTGGAGGCCACGATCCAGATGATTTCGGTGTCCGACTTGGTTCTCACACCATCCAGAATGGCCAGCAGCATGTTCTGGGTGTCATCGTCGTATTTGCGGTTGCCGCCGCGCTTCATGAAAAGGTCTTGCGCCTCGTCGAGGAAGACGATGCAGCGTTTGCGCCGTTTGGCCAGCGCGAGGATGCGCGACAGGGTATTGGAGCCGCCGGCCACATAGCCGGTTTCGAGGTTGGCCGCCGAATGGAAAAGAATCGGCAGGTTCAATTCTTTGGCAAGGTAGCTGGCCAGCTTGGTCTTGCCGGTTCCGGCAGGCCCGCTGAACATCACGTTGAAGGGTTTGTTCACGCCGTAAGCGGCATATTCAAGCCGGCGTTCGTACTGATCGCGGATCTGCGCGACTTCCGCCTTGATGTCGTCCATGCCGACCAGATCGTCCAGGCCGCCGCTGATCTGGGCTGGGGCAATGAATTTGAGCGACTTGCGCTGCCCGCCCGTCTGGTACCAGAGGAAGGCGATGAGCCCCAGCGTCAGCGTGGCCGACACCAGCGCGCTGACGCCGCCCTTCCAGGCGTCCTGCTCGGACTGCGGGCGCGCATCGCCGAAGCGTTGCTCCAGCCTTGCCAGCATGTCCTTGCTGGCGCTGTCGAGTGCCGCCTGTGGCACGAAACTCAGCTTGCTGCCCCAAGGCGCCGTCACGGCCTTGTCGGCCAAAATCTTGGTCTCCATGTCTGACGGGTAATAGGCGTATTGGCGGCCTTCCGACTCGATCAGCACAAAGCGTTCGGAGACAGTCCAAAGGATGGGCCGGTAGATGATGGTGATGCGCGCGACCGGATGGGCGTCGAGGAAACCCAGTACCGAACCACTGCCGAAAACCACAGGCAAGGCGCTGTTGTAGGTCCACGGCGCTTCGGCGCCCTGGCCTGCCGCCATTGCCTTGACTTCCAGCGCCATTTTTTCCTGGTGGGCCAGCGTCGACCAGGCGTACCAGGCGCTTGCCGGGATCATCACCAGCACCAGCAGCGCAGCCAGCTTCATGGCAAGGGTCTGGATCGACACCCAGTCGCGCAGGCGCGCCATAAAAGCTTTCAGCCGGTCGAAAAAAGAGGCCTCGGCTGCATCGTCGGCGGGCGCCGTGCTGGGGGAGCATTCGCTGGGATTTGTCATCGCTTGTGCGTCAAAAATGCGGCCTGCAGTTGCCCTCTGCTGCCGCTGTCGTGCGCCGTGGCGGCTCTGCCGCAAGCGCTTTAAAACACCATTCCATTTGTAGGAATTGGCGAGGTGTGCGTGTAGTCTCAATCCTACAGAAAGCGAATTCCCCGCGCAGCAAAGGTTTTGTAAATTGGCCGGTTCTGTAACACTCTCGACGTGAAAAACGCACGCTTTTGGGAATGGTTACTTTCTCAGTGCGGTCGCCCCTCCCGAGAGGCACTTCCCTGTTGCCACAGTTGCGCCATCCGGCACTCGCCGCGCTGGCCTGCAGCAGGGCCGCCCGGCCACAGTCCGGCAAGCGATTAGCTATCAATTTAATAGCTACTTGCCTATACCGCTAAAGGGCTAGAGGCTTATTTCATTCAAGAAATTCGCGCCACGACCGCCCTGGCCGGTTTCAAGCAAAATCATGCGCATGCAGCTCAACTACATCGCCAACGCGTCCGTTCCTTCCTCCTCCGGGAGAACCATCCCCGTCACCGACCCCTCCGACGGCCAGGTCTTCGACGAAATCCAGCGCAGCAACGCGCACGACATCGACACCGCCGTGCAAAGTGCCCGTGAATGCCTGGAGCTGGTGTGGAGCCGCATCAGCGCCGCCGAACGCGGACGGCTGTTGATGCGGCTGTCCGGCAAGATCGCCGAGCACGCCGAAGAGCTGGCCATGATCGAGCAGCGCGACTGCGGCAAGCCAACCAAACAGGCGCGCGCCGACGCCGCAGCCCTGGCGCGCTATTTCGAGTTTTACGCCGGCGCCTGCGACAAGCTGCACGGCGACACCATCCCCTACCTGGACGGCTACAGCGTGATGACCTGGCGCGAGCCCCACGGCGTAACCGGCCATGTCATCCCCTGGAACTACCCGATGCAGATCTTCGGCCGCAGCGTGGGCGGCGCGCTGGCCGCGGGCAACGTCTGCGTGGTCAAGCCGGCCGAAGACGCCTGCCTGTCATTGCTCCGCGTGGCGCAGCTGGCCGCCGAAGTCGGCTTCCCCGCCGGCGCCATCAATATCGTGACCGGCTACGGCCATGAGGTCGGCGACGCGCTGGCCCGCCACAAGGGCATTGACCACATCAGTTTCACAGGCAGCCCCACCGTGGGCACGCTGATCCAGCAGGTGGCGGCCGAGCGCCACTGCCCCGTCACGCTGGAGCTGGGCGGCAAAAGCCCGCAGATCGTCTTTGCCGACGCCGACCTGGACGCAGCCATCCCCGCCATCATCAACGCCATCGTGCAAAACGCCGGGCAGACCTGCTCGGCCGGCTCCCGCCTGCTGGTGGAGCAGGCGATTTATGAGCCACTGCTGCTGCGCCTGGGTGCGGCCTTCGAAAACCTGCGCGTCGGCCCCGCCGCCATGGACCTGGACGTGGGCCCGCTGATCCGGCAAAGCCAGCAGCAGCGCGTGTGGGATTTTTTAAGCGATGCGCATGTCGCCAACATCGCCATGGTGGCCCAGGGGCAGATCGTTGACGAAGCGCCCGAGACAGGCTTCTACCAAGCGCCTACTTTGCTGCGCGACGTACCGGTGACGCACCGGCTTGCGCAAGACGAAGTGTTTGGGCCTGTGCTGTGCGCCATGAGTTTCAAGAACGAAGACCACGCAGTCGAGCTGGCCAACGCCACGCAGTTCGGCCTGGTCGCCGGCATCTGGACACGCGACGGCGCGCGCCAGTTCCGCATGGCCAAACGCGTCAAAAGCGGCCAGGTGTTCATCAACAACTACGGCGCCGGCGGCGGTGTGGAGCTGCCGTTTGGCGGCGTGAAGTCTTCGGGCTACGGCCGGGAAAAAGGCTTTGAGGCGCTGTATGGGTTCACGACGCTGAAGACAGTGGCAGTTCGCCACGGTTAACAGCCCTGCGATCAGCGGCCGGCTGTGCCGCAGATGTAATAAGCTCACGTAGCAGTTCAAAAACCAAAATCTGGAGACAAACCCATGCGGGTCAAAGACAAATCCATCATCGTCACCGGTTCCGGCGGCGGGATTGGTGAAGGCATCGCCAGGCGGCTGGCGGCCGAGGGTGCGAAAGTCATCGTGAACGACATCAACGTGGCGCTGGGCGAGAAAGTAGTGGCCGCGATTGTCAAAGCCGGCGGCACGGCCTCTTTCTTTGCCGCCGACGTGACGAAATCCGCCGAGGTAAAAGCACTGGTTCAGGCCGCTGTCGACCGTTATGGCCGGCTCGACGTGATGGTCAACAACGCCGGCTGGACACACCGCAACCAGCCCGCGCTGGACGTGAGCGAAGACGATTTCGACAAGTGCTACGCCATCAACGTCAAAAGCATTTACCTGGCAACCATCCATGCCACGCCGGTGTTTCGCAATCTGGGCGGCGGCAGTTTTATCAACATCGCCTCCACCGCCGGCGTGCGCCCCCGCCCGGGCCTGACCTGGTACAACGGATCCAAAGGCGCCGTCATCACCACCTCCAAGTCACTGGCTGCCGAACTGGGCCCCGACAACATCCGGGTGAACTGCATCAACCCGGTCTTCAACCCCGACACCGGTTTATCGGCCGAGTTTGCCGGTGGGCCGGTCGATGAGGAACGCAAGGCCAGGTTTCGCGCCAGCATCCCGCTGGGGCGTTTTTCGACCGCGCTGGACGTAGCCAACGCAGCGCTGTACCTGGCCAGCGATGAGGCGGATTTCATCAGCGGCGTGTGCCTGGAGGTTGACGGCGCCCGGTGTGTCTAGGTATAGAGCCCCCACGGTCGCTCACTTCGTGTAGCTCCCTGCCCCCCGAGGGGGCCGCCCGCCCTGCGGTCTGGCAAAGCCAGTCCCGCGGCTCAGACTTGGTTGGAAGTTTCAGGGGCACAAGCAAACAGGGGTATGGGGATTCCTTCAATCAAAGTCAAAGGTCAATAACGCCCGGCTGCTGGGGATAAGGGCTCTTTCTGGTGCTTCAGCGGGTCCAATGGAGTAAATTCTCCCTTCTGGCCTTCCCACGATGACGATTCAAAAAACCATTCCCCTGGCAGATATCCGCTACGCAAGCCGCGTGCCGCACATTCCTGCCCAACTGGCAACGCCGACGGGCCTTTTGAGTGATACGCTGGGCCGGCCGCTGCGGGATTTGCGCATCAGCGTGACGGACCGCTGCAACTTTCGCTGCAGCTACTGCATGCCGCGTGAGGTGTTCGACAAGGACTACGCCTTCCTGCCGCAGACCTCGCTGCTGAGTTTTGAGGAAATCACCCGCCTGGCCAAGATTTTTGTGGCGCACGGGGTCGAGAAAATCCGGCTGACCGGTGGTGAGCCGCTGCTGCGCAAACATCTGGAAGTGCTGATCGAGATGCTGGCCAAGCTGCAGACGCCGCAGGGCAAGCCGCTGGACATCACGCTCACCACCAACGCCTCCCTGCTTGCCAAGAAGGCCCAGTCGCTCAAGGATGCGGGCCTGCAGCGCGTCACGGTGAGCCTGGACGCGCTGGACGACGCGACCTTTCGCCGCATGAATGACGTGGACTTTCCGGTGACCGACGTGCTCAAGGGCATCGAGGTGGCGCAAAAGGTTGGCCTGGCGCCGCTCAAGGTCAACATGGTGGTCAAGCGCGGCACCAACGACGCGGAGATCGTGCCCATGGCCCGGCATTTCCGCCACAGCGGCACGGTGCTTCGTTTTATTGAATACATGGATGTGGGCGCCACCAACGGCTGGCGCATGGACGAGGTGCTGCCTTCCGCCCAGGTGGTGGAGCGGCTGAGTGCCGAATTTCCTCTCGTTGCGATCGACCCGAACTACACCGGCGAAACCGCCGAGCGCTGGCGTTATGCGGATGGCGCCGGCGAGATCGGTGTGATCAGCAGTGTGACCCAGGCGTTCTGCAGCGACTGCAACCGGGCGCGCTTGTCGACCGAAGGCAAGCTGTTTTTATGCCTTTTTGCCAGCCAGGGACAAGACTTGCGCGCCCTGCTGCGTGGCGGCTACGCCGACGACCAGATCGCGGCGGCCGTGGCGCATATCTGGCAAGGGCGCGATGACCGTTATTCGGAGTTGCGCGCTGCGATGCCTGCCGACACCAGCACTCCCGACAGCACCGCCAAGCGCGTCGAGATGAGTTACATAGGCGGCTAGATGTGACCCCCACGCTTTTCACTTCATGTAATGCGCTTCCCCCCGGGGGGGCCGCTGCGCCTGCGGCCCGGCAAAGCCGGTTCCGCGGCCCCTGCTTGTTTGAATCCTTCGCGGGTTTGAGTGAGTTCACCAGGGGCCTGTTTTGAACAATGCCCGGATAACCATGCCCATCCACGCAGAAGCCATCACCGGCGTGATCCTGGCTGGCGGCCGGGGCTCTCGCATGGGTGGGGTCGACAAAGGCCTGCAGAATTTCAATGGCGTGCCGCTGGCCCTGCACACGCTGATGCGGTTGTCGCCGCAAGTCGGGGATGTGATGATCAATGCCAACCGCAATCTGGCCGCTTACGAAGCGTTTGGCGTGCCGGTGTGGCCCGACAGCACCGGGCTGGGCGAGTTTGCCGGGCCGCTGGCGGGTTTTCTCACCGGCCTGGAGCGTTGTGAGACGCCCTACCTACTCACCGTGCCATGCGACACGCCGCTGTTCCCGGACGACCTTGTGGCACGGCTGGCGGAAGGCTTTGTGCGGGAAGGCGCCGATTTCGCCATGGCTGCGGCGCCCGAAGAGGACGGCCAGCTCAGGCCCCAGCCGGTGTTCTGCCTCATGGGCGCCCACATGCTGGAAAGCCTGGTGCGCTTTACCCACAGCGGCGGCCGCAAGATTGACGCCTGGACGGCACAGCACAAAACCGTCGTCGTGCCCTTTGACCGGCCCGCTGACGACACGCACAGCTTTTTCAACGCCAACACGCTGGCCGAGCTGCACCAGCTGGAATCCCGGCGGGATTGACGCGAGCCGTGAAAACCCTGGACCAAATCGCGGCCGAGCTGCAAGGCTACGACCCGCAAGCTCTTTCTGCCGGCCAGGTGCTGGACTTCCTCTCCCGGCTGGTCATGCCGGTGCAGGATGTGGTTGAACTGCCCTTGATGCAGGCCTCTGGCCGCGTACTGGCACGCGACGTGGTCTCGCCCTTTGATGTGCCGCCCCACGACAACTCGGCCATGGACGGCTACGCTTTTGACGGCGGGCAACTAACCGACTCGCCGTTGGAGTTGCAGGTAGCCCCCGGCACCGCGCTGGCGGGCAAGGCCTGGCAAGGCAGCGTCCAACCCGGCCAGTGCGTCAAGATCATGACCGGCGCCATCATGCCGACCGGCCTGGACACCGTGGTGCCGCAGGAGTTTGTCTCCGTTCGCACCGTGCCCGGCCAGGCGGAAGTCATCACCATTCCCCCCAAGCTCCTGCGCGCCGGCGACAACCGCCGCCTGCGCGGCGAAGACCTGATGCAAGGCCGCCCTGCGCTACAAAAAGGAGAGCTGCTGACCCCTGCCCGCCTTGGGCTGGCGGCCTCTTTGGGCCTTAAAACCTTGGCCGTCTTCCGGCAGCTTCGTGTGGCGTATTTTTCGACAGGCGACGAAATCCTGTCGCTGGGCGAAGCGCCGCGCGAAGGCGCCGTCTACGACAGCAACCGCTACACAGTTTTCGGCATGCTCAGCCGCCTGGGCTGCGAGGTGATCGACATGGGCGTGGTGCGCGACGACCCGGCTTTGCTGGAGGCCGCTTTCACCCGTGCGGCGCTGGAGGCTGACGCCATCATCACCTCGGGTGGTGTGAGCGTGGGCGAGGCAGATTTCACCAAGGCCATGATGAAAAAGCTCGGTGATGTGGCCTTCTGGCGCATTGCCATGCGGCCTGGCCGGCCCATGGCCGTGGGGCGCATTTCATCAACCAAATCGGCCTCTAGTCCAGTCAGTACAAGCGCAGGTAGCTATCAAAACAATAGCAATCCGAATGGCGCCATTTTGTTTGGGCTGCCGGGCAACCCGGTCGCCGTGATGGTGACCTTTCTCGCATTTGTGCGTCCCGCCCTGCTCCAGATGATGGGTGCAAGCGCCTCGCCGCCGCCACTGCTCAAGGCGCGAAGCACGGAGGCCATCCGCAAGAAAGCCGGCCGCACCGAGTACCAGCGCGGCTGGGTTTCAACCGCGGCCGATGGCTCACTGCAAGTGAAAACCACCGGCAGCCAGGGCTCGGGCGTGCTGCGCTCCATGGCCGAAGCCAACGGCTTGATGGTGCTTCACCATGCGCAGGGCAATGTAGCGGTGGGCGACGAGGTCGACGTCCTGATGTTTGAGGGCGCGCTGTAGACCGTTTCCAGGCGCGGCGCTGGCAAGCCCTGATCTGTTCAGGGTTCCTGTAGCGCAGGCAGGTCTTCGTAGCCGAAAAAATACGGCACCACCCGAAAACTCATCAGCAAGCCGCCCTTTTCCGGCGTTGCGTTCAGCCGCTCATAGTCTTGCGCGGTCAGCTGCTGCATTTTTGCGGCGTCGCGGCGCCGGCTGAACACATCGTGGCGCCACTGATAGACCTCACTGAGTTTTTCCTCGTAGGTGTAGTGGTGACGATCCTCGTTGTCGTTGTAATAGTCGTCAAACCGGTTGCGCCCCAGGTAGATGGCATTGGAGCCTTCGTACCCCGTTTTCTGGCTGGTGCGCGCGTCCGTGTTCAACAAATAGGCCCAGTCACCCGGGACAAAGTTGCCGGCGGCGACACCGCCCATCATGCGCAGGACTTTGCCCGGCCGCTCCAGCTCCAGCGGGTCAAAATCAGCTTCAAAGCTCCACATGCCGCCGGGTTCCACGTCAACCAGCGGCTCGCCGTCGGCGAGCAATCGCCGCTCTACGGCGCGTGCCCTGGCTGCGTCCCCTTTGACGCGCCGGAAGTAATCCAGCGCCCCCTGGGCAAACACCACCTTGGTCGCGGCGTAGCAGCCCATGCCGTATTTACCCTGCTCAAAAAACATGTCGTTAAGGGCCTGATGCAAGGGCATGCCCCGCCTGGGTGTTCCTTTGATCCAATAGCGGGCATTCCACTTGGCAGGTCCCCCCTCGGGCCAGTCCCACTCCAGCACCTCGGCCCACATCACCGTGTTCTGGCGAATGCCCACATGGTCGGCCAGCGCCTGCACATCGCAGGCCTTTCCCTTGAATTCAGTCAACCGGCCCGGGTGCAACAAGGCCAGCAGGATTTCTTTTTTGGAAACGGTTTTCAGCTTGCGGGTTTTGTTGTTTCTCACCGGCACAAGCACGACCTCGTCCTTGATATCCAGCTCAGGGCGTTGCGCCAAAAATAGGGTGCTCTCAGCCGCGCCTGAACCCAGCAGCGAATACGTCACGGAGCCTTGGGGCTTGTCGACGGTTTCCTGAACCAGCCGGGCTGGAATACCCAGCTGCTGGAGATAGCGGAACATGTCGGGGCCAAGCTGCTCAAGCTGGGCAGGTGAACAGACGAACTGCACACCGTAGGTCCCGGCGCCGGGCGCTTCCTGGGCTTGCGCGGTAGCCATATGGCCCGTCGCCAGCAACCAGGGGAGAAAGGGGATCAGGAAAGAAGCGACGGTACGGATTCGGCCCGCAGGGTTCGCGGTCAAACCGGTTTCCCCATCAGCATGCCGGGGGTGCGCGGCTCCCCACCTACCTCATGCGCCTGGCTGAGGGCCAGAAAATCCCGGAATAGATTCCGGAATAGCCGGGACCCCTGGGACGATTTGATCTGATTTGTCATGATGAAAACCGCGTTAGATAAATATGAACGTTGCCGGGCGAGGTTCGCAAGCCTGCACTCCGTCTGTCTCGGCAAATTCAGTGGCATTCACAAACGCGGCACCAAAATGAAACAACGGATCTGAAAACATTGCACGGCCTCCCGCGCACCAGCACCTATTCCTGACTTTAGGTTTTCATCCACTACGAATAAATTACCGATCCACGACCCAAGGAAAAGTAAAACGGTTGCTCCCGAAACGGGCCGAAAAGACAAAGTTGCTATTCTATTTATAGCAAACAACTCAGATTACTACTGGGCTAGCGACCGATATGACTTGTTCCAGGATGCAGGCGGACTTAAAGCAAAACGCCCTCCGAAGAGGGCGTTCTTCAGTGGAAAAGATTGAGCCGCTACTTGGCAACGTACTCCGGATGCTCATGATGGGCATCCGGTTGATCTTTGGCCACGGCCTTGTTGGCGCCTGGAATGGCCTTGCGGGCGAACAGCGTGTACATGGTAGGCACCACAAACACCGTCAACAAAGTTCCGAGCGACATGCCGCCCACGATAACCCAGCCGATCTGGATCCGGCTCTCTGCGCCGGCACCCTTGGCCAGGGCCAGGGGCAAGGCGCCCAGCACCATCGCGCCGGTGGTCATCATGATGGGACGCAAGCGTTGCGCCGAAGCCTTGACGAGCGCATCGATCATTTCCAGCCCCTGGCCGCGCAGCTGGTTGGTGAACTCGACGATCAGGATGCCGTGCTTGGTGATCAGGCCCACCAGCGTGATGAGGCCGATCTGGGAGTACACATTGAGCGAGCCCCCCGACCATTTGAGCGCCAGCAAGGCCCCGATCATGGACAGCGGCACCGACAGCATGATGACCAGCGGATCGATAAAACTTTCAAACTGCGCCGCCAGCACCAGGAAAATAAACACCAATGCCAGCACGAAGACGATGGCCAGGGCGCCCTGTGAGTTCTTGAACTCGCGCGAAGTACCGTTCAGGTCGGTGCTGTAGCCGGTCTTGAGTACCTTGGCTGCGGCCTGATCCATGAACTTGAGCGCTTCGCCCAGCGAATAGTCGCTGGCCAGGCTGGCGGTGATGGATACGGATCTGCGCTGGCCGAAGTGGTTGAGTTCGCGCGGGGAGACGCTTTCACGCACCTTCACCAGCGCCGACAGCGGAATCATCGCGTCATTGCGGCCCCGCACGTAGATGCGGTCTATGTTCTCGGGCGTGATGCGGCCGCTGGCCTCGGTCTGCACGATCACGTCGTACTGCTCGGCATCCCGCTTGTAGCGCGTCACATTGCGCCCGCCCAGCAAGGTTTCGATGGCCTTCGCGACGACCTGGACGCTGACGCCCAGGTCGGCCGCCTTGTCGCGTTCGACCTCGATGCGCAGCTCCGGCTTGTTCAGCCGCAGGTCCACGTCGGGTGAGACGATGCCGGGGTTTTTGGCGATCTCATCCAGCATCTGGCGCACCACCGTGTTCAGATTCTGGTAGCTGTCGGAGGTCTGGATCACAAAATTGAGCGGCCGTTCGCGAAAACCCTGGCCAAGGGATGGCGGTGTGATCGGGAACGCGGTGACACCGGGCAGCGCATTGAACTTGGGCTGCAACTCACGTGCCATCTCGATGGTGGTGCGCTTGCGGTCATCCCAGTCGACCGTGCGGTAGACCACGCTGGCCTGGGCCACCGTGGGGTTGCCCACGTTGGCGAAGATGCGGTCGAACTCGGGAAAGGGCTCGCCCATCTTCTCCAGGGCCCGGGCATAGCGGTTGGTGTAGTCCAGCGTCGCGCCGTCCGGCGCGTTGACGTTGGCCAGGATGACCCCGCGGTCTTCGATCGGCGAAAGCTCCTGCTTCATGCCCGGGAATACCAGCGCGATGGCGAGGGCGCTGAGCAACATCACGCCGATGACGATCCAGCGGGCCTGCAAGGCCATGCCCTTGAGCCGCTGGGCCAGCGAAGGCCGCCCGGCGCCGCCCTCCTGCGCCACGGGCTGGTAACGCGTGGTGACCACCCAGCGCAGCACCGAACCGTAACGGTCGGAGATCGAAGTCAGCGCCCGTTCCATGAAGCGGTCAAAACGGTTGGGTTTGGGATTGTGCTTGAGCAGTTGCGTGCACATCATGGGCGTGAGCGTGAGCGCAACAAAGCCCGACACCACCACCGCGCCGGCCAGCGCCAGCGCGAACTCCACGAAGAGGCGCCCCGTGCGGCCCGGCGTGAACGCCAGCGGCGCATACACGGCCACCAGCGTGGCGGTCATGGTCACCACCGCAAAACCGATCTCACGCGCACCCTTGATGCCGGCCGAGAACGGATCCATCCCCTCTTCAATATGGCGGAAGATGTTCTCCAGCATCACGATGGCATCGTCGACCACCAGGCCGATGGCCAGCACCAGTGCCAGCAGGGTCAGCGTGTTGATGGTGAAGCCCGCCAGCGCCATCATGGCGAAGGTGCCGATCAGGCTGACCGGAATGGTCACGATGGGAATGATGGAGGCGCGCAGGGTGCGCAGGAATACAAAGATCACCAGCGCCACCAGCACGATGGCCTCGGCGATGGTGTGGTACACGTTGTTGACGGAGCGGTCGATGAACACCGAGTTGTCATTGGCGACATCGATCAGCATGTCGGACGGCAAGTCGGCCTTCAGCTTGGGAAAAGCTTCGCGCACGCCTTTGGACAGATCCAGCGGATTGGCCGTGGCCTGGCGGATGATGCCGACCGCCACAGCGGACCGGCCATTGAGTCTGACCGCCGTGCGTTCGTCGGCCGCGCCCTCTTCCACCCGCGCCACATCGCGCACCTTGACAGAAAACCCGTTGACGTTCTTGACGACAATCTCGCGGAACTGCGCGGGCCTGACCAGGTCAGTCTGCGAGGTCACGCTGAACTCACGCTGCTGCGACTCGATGCGGCCGGCCGGCAGTTCCAGGTTGCTGCGCGTGATGGCGTCTTCCACGTCTTGCGTGGTCAGCTTGTACGAGGCGAGCTTGTCGGTGTCCAGCCAGATACGCATGGCGTACTTGCGCTCGCCGTAAATGCGGACATCGGCCACCCCGGTCACCGTCTGCAGGCGCGGTTTGACGATCCGGTTGACCAGGTCGTTGATCTGCAGCGGCGTCATCGACTCGCTGGAAAAAGCCAGCTGAATGACCGGAAAAGCATCGGCCTCGACCTTGGCGATCACCGGTTCTTCAATGGCTTGCGGCAGCCGGTTGCGCACACGCGAGGTACGGTCGCGCACCTCGGCGGCGGCCGAGTCGGCGTCTTTCTCGAGGCGAAAGCGCACGCTGATCTGCGCCTGGTCGGCACGGCTGATGGAGGTGATCACGTCCACCCCATCGATGCCCGCAATGGAATCTTCCAGCGGCTTGGTGACCTGCGATTCGATCACCTCCGCCGACGCGCCGGCGTAGCGCACGCTGACTGTCACGACAGGCTCGTCGATCTTGGGGTATTCACGCACGGCCAGGCGGTTGAAACTGACCGCCCCGATCAGCACGATCAGGAGCGACAGCACGGTGGCAAAGACCGGGCGGCGTATGGAAACTTCAGCGAGTTGCATGGGGATTTATAAAAGCTTCTGGCCAGACGGCGCTCAGGCCGGGGCGCGCGCCGGCGGGACGGCCGGGCTGCGCTCGGCGGGTGCCACGCTGCGCACCGGAATCAACGCACCAGGGGCCTCAGACACCACCACACCGCAGGGGTTGGGGCCGGCCAGTGGTGCTTGCTGGGGCGCAGGAGCCGTTGCGGCTACGGCAGTTTTTGGGGCGGCGGCTTGAGGGGCCGCAGGGACCGCGGCTGCCGATGAAGCTTGCGACGCTGGTGAGGCAGCGGCAGCGGTTTTTCCATTCCCATTGCCCGCGCGGGAAGAGGCATTCGCGCTCAAGTCCACCACGCTGACCACCGTTCCGTCGCGCTGCACACGTTGCTGGCCTGTCGCCACCACAGTGTCGCCGGCCTCCAGGCCTTCGAGAATCTCGACCTTGCCGGGGCTGCGCAAGCCGACCTTGACTTCCACGCGCTTGGTGGTGCGGGTCTGCTCGTTCGGGCCCTCCAACAGCTTGATGACGAACTGCCGGGCGCCCTGCGGAACGATGGCTTCCTCGGGCACCACGCGGGCGTTCTCGCGCACGCCGAATACGGTGTTGACACGGGCGAACATGCCGGGGCGCAGCTGCAGCTGGCGGTTGTCGATGCAGCCGCGAATGCCGATGGAGCGGCCGTCGGCGTTGATCAAGGGGTCTATGGCCTGGATTTGCGCGGTGTACTTGCGCCCGGGCAAGGCGTCGATGTCGAGCATGGCCGTCTGGCCGCGCTTGACCTTGTTCTGGAAACGCTCCGGCAAACGGAAATCGACAAAGATGGCTTCGATGTCCTCAATGTTGACGATGTCGGCGCCGTCCTTGAGGTAGTCGCCGACATTGACAAGCCGTATGCCGGCGATGCCGTCAAAGGGCGCGAGGATTTTCAGGCGGGCTGCGGTGGCCTGGGCCAGCGACAGTTTGGCCTCGGCCACCTGCAGGTTGGCGGCACTTTCATCAAGGGAGCGCTGGCTGATGAAGTTTTGCGCGACCAGCTCCTGGTTGCGCTTCTGGTTGGCGCGGGCGATAGAAAGCTCGGCCTGGCTTTGCTGCACCTGGGCCAGCGGCAACTGGTCGTCGAACTGCACCAGCACCTGGCCCTTTCGCACAGGCTGGCCGTCGGTGAAATTGAGCTGGGTGATGCGCCCGCTGACCTCAGGCCGCAAAACCACGCCGCGGCGCGAACGCAGGCTGCCCACAGCCTGGGTGTCGTCCGACAGCCTGGCAAGTTCCACTTTGGCAGCTTCTACCGTGACCGGTTTTCCCGCGCCGGCGCCATTGCCGGCAGCGCTGTCCGGCGCCTTGGGTTTCTGGAGCCACCAAGCGGCTCCCGATGCGACCGCAATGCCCGCTACGGCGACCACTGTATAGATTACTTTTGATGCCATGGGGAGGAAAGCTTGTTATACAAAGATACAAACTTCCAATGTAGCAGGACACCACGGCGGAAGCAGCCTTTTCGGGGCTGAGTTAAGGGGTAAGCGCGGTAGCTTTACAACGGCTTTACGCGGGCCCACTGGCAGTCATGGCACAAACGCTACGTACGCTTATGGTGCGCAGGTGCTGATGCGCTTTTTTTCGGTGCGTCCGCCTCCGCCACAGAGTGGCTTCAAGCGGCTTTCCTTGTTACAAGCGGCCGAGCGCGCGTTCTACGCCCTTGTTGGCCAGCGCGTCGGCCCGCTCGTTGCCGGGGTCGCCGGCATGGCCCTTGACCCAGCGCCAGTCGATCTTGTGGCCGCTGGAGCTCACCAGCGCGTCCAGGCGTTGCCACAAATCCACGTTCTTGACGGGAGCTTTGGCGGCGGTGCGCCATCCCCGCGCCTTCCAGCCGTGGATCCACTCGGTGATGCCTTTTCGCACGTACTCGCTGTCCAGATACAAGGTCACGGTGCAGGGCCGCTTGAGCGCAGCCAGCGCCTCAATGACGGCCATCATTTCCATGCGGTTATTGGTAGTGCCGAGTTCGCCGCCGAACAGCTCCTTTTCGGTGCCACCCTGGGACAGCAGCACGCCCCAGCCGCCAGGTCCGGGATTACCCTTACATGCGCCGTCGGTGTAGATCACGACGGGCTGGGGGGTGGTGGGGGTGGTGGTTGTGGTGCTTGTGCCTGCTTGTAAATCGGTCATGCGTTCTTGTGCTCAATGATGGAAACGGGAAATCGCCGGGTCACGCCCGGCTAAGAAAAAAATCGAATCAGGCGGACGGCCGTGAACGGGTTGCCGGCTCTTTGTTGGCAACCACCGCGGGCGCCGCGGCCGGGGCTTTTCGTGTTTTCCAGGCCGGCTCCAGCAGGCGTACACCGCGCACGCGCTTGACTGCCGCGAGAAAATACACCGCGCCGAAAATCGGCCACCAGCGCTCACCGGCGGCATCCATCCATTCAAACCGGTCCAGCCATGACTGGCTGGTCAGCGCCGGGCGGTAGCAGCCAAAGCGCCCCGACTCTACCTCAAAGTCGAGCAGCCGCAGCCAGTCGCGCAGGCGCCAATAGCCGATGAACTCGCCAGTCTTGGGCAGAAAAAAACTGTCATAACCCCAGCGCTGGTAGAGGTGCCCGCGCCGCTGGCGCAAGCCCCATAAGCTTGCCGGATTGAGCCCGCTGATGACCACGCGGCCTTCCGGAACCAGCACACGGCTGACCTCGCGCAGGGTGGCATGCGGGTCCCTGCTCAGCTCCAGCGTGTGCGGCAACACCACGAGATCGAGACTTGCCTCCGGAAATGGCAGCGCACCTGCATCGGTGAGCAGCGCCGCTCGCCGGGAACTTACCGCTTTGGCAGCGGTCGCATCGGCAGTCGTGGGCGTGACGGGCAAAGACTCCAGCGCCAGCCATTTGTGCGGCATGCGGTTTGCTTGCAGCGTATCAAGTTCCTGCAGTCCCAACTGCAAGGCGTGATACCCAAAGACGTCTCCGACGGCCTGATCAAAATGCGCGCGCTCCCAGTCCAGCAGATAAGCGCCGGGCGGGGTCTTCAGCCAGTCTGTCAAACCTATAATTTCAGAGCCCATGTATTTGATTCCAATCCCCGCCTTCGACGACAACTACCTCTGGTTGTTGCATGACGGCAAGCGCGCCCTGGTGGTGGACCCGGGAGATGCCGGGCCGGTGCAGCGCGCACTGGAGCAGCACGCGTTGCAGTTGGAGTCGATTCTAGTCACGCACCACCATGCGGACCATACGGGCGGCGTGGATACCCTGCGCGAAGCAACGGGTGCCCAGGTCTGGGGCCCTGCCACCGAACGCATTCCGCGGCCGTACACGCCCCTCAACGGCGGCGACACGGCGAAAGCCCTGGGCCTGGATTTTCAAGTGATCGACGTGCCGGGCCACACCTCAGGCCACATCGCTTATTACACCCCGCACGTCAACGGCAAGCCCCTGCTCTTTTGCGGCGACACGCTGTTCTCGGGCGGCTGCGGACGCTTGTTTGAAGGCACGCCGGCGCAGATGCTCGCCTCGCTCGACAAGCTCGCCGCCCTGCCCGGCAACACGGTGGTGTGCTGCACCCATGAATACACCCTGAGCAACCTGCGCTTTGCCATGGCGGTTGAGCCCGGCAACGCCGACCTGGCGGCCTACCAGGCGCACTGCATGCGCCTTCGCGAGCAGGGCCAGCCGACCTTGCCCACCTCGATTGCGCAGGAACTGCTGGTTAACCCTTTTTTACGAACCCGGCAAGCTACTATCATGGCGGCAGCCCGGCACTTTGACGCGTCGGCCCATGACGACGACAACGCCGTATTTGCCGCCATCAGGCAGTGGAAAAACCAATTCAAATGACGCCACATCACCACACCACTGCAGCTCCCCCATTTTTCATTTCCATCAATTCCCGCATTGTTTCGTTCGCATTCCTCCTGGCGGCAGCACTGCTGGCAGGCTGCGCAACACAGCAGCCACAGGCCACTGGCATGCCCGGCGACCCGGTCCTCGTCGCAGGGCCCGGCGCCAAACCACAATTGCCCTCCGGCCCGCTCCAGGCCATCACGCCGGGCCAGGCGGGTTCTCATCAGATTGTTTCCACCGAGCCGCCCAAAGAGCTCTGGGACCGCATCCGCCGCGGCTTTGCCATGCCCGATCTGCAAAACGAGCTGGTGACGGACCGCGAGCAGTGGTATGCCAGCCGGCCCGACTACATCCAGCGCATGACCGAGCGCTCCAGCAAGTACCTCTTTCACATTGTTGAAGAACTCGAGCGCCGCCAGATGCCGACCGAGCTGGCCCTGCTGCCTTTCATTGAAAGTGCCTTCAATCCGCAAGCCGTTTCAAGCGCCAAGGCCGCCGGCATGTGGCAGTTCATGCCGGCCACCGGCAAATATTTCGACCTGAAGCAGAACGCCTTCCGTGACGACCGCCGCGACGTGCTGGCATCCACCCGCGCCGCGCTGGACTACCTGCAAAAGCTCTACGGCATGTTCGGCGACTGGCATCTGGCGTTGGCGGCCTACAACTGGGGTGAAGGCAGCGTAGGCCGTGCCATCGCCAAAAACCAGAGAGCGGGCCTGGGCACCAGCTACGCCGACCTGAACATGCCGGCGGAAACCCGCCTCTACGTGCCCAAGCTGCAGGCGGTCAAGAACATCGTCGCCAACCCGCAGGCCTTTCGCACCGAGCTTCCGCTGATTGAAAACCACCCCTACTTCCAGCAGGTGCTGATCACGCGCGACATCGATGTGGCCCTGGCGGCCCGCCTGGCTGACGTCAAGATTGAAGACTTCAAGGCGCTGAACCCTTCCGCGCACCGCCCCGTCATCATCGCGGCCGGCACGCCGCAGATTCTGCTGCCCTGGGACAACGCCACAGTGTTCCAGCGCAACTTCGAGGCCTATACGCAGGGGCAATATGCCAGCTGGACGGCCTGGACCGCGCCCAGCACCATGGCCCCGGCCGAAGCGGCGCGGCGCACTGGCATGAGCGAAGCCGACCTGCGCGGCGTCAACAGCATTCCGCCACGCATGCTGATCAAGGCGGGCTCTACCTTGCTGGTGCCGCGTTCGGCCAAGGTTGAGACCGATGTGACCAGCCATGTGGCCGACAACGCGCAGGTGTCGTTTTCCCCTGAAATCGTGACCCGGCGCACCACCGTCAAGGCCCGCAAGGGCGAATCGGTGGCCACCATCGCCAAGCGTTATGGGCTAAGCGCCGCCAGCGTGGCCGAATGGAACCACGTCAGCACCTCCAGCGCCTTCAAGCTGGGCCATCAGGTGGTGGTGTTTCTGCCGGTGAAGAGCCATGCGGCGGTTGCCAGCCATGGCCGCGGCAAAGGCAAGGCCAACGTCAAAGCCGTCAAACGCAGTACCGCCAAGCCCATCGTGAAATCGAAAAAGCGCTGAAGCGCTTTTTTCAAAAACGCCCGCTTCGCCCGCTTTGCAAATCGCCTAAAACTTCATCGAGCCGACGCCAAACAGGCCGATCAGGCCGATGACGATCAGGTAGATCGCCACGATGTAGTTCAGCAGGCGCGGCATGATCAAAATCAGGATACCGGCAATCAGTGAGACCAGCGGGCCTATGCTCAGGGAGAGGTTCATGGTGCGTCCTTTGCGGGTTGTTGTACGGTGATTTGTACGGTGACTGCACTTTAGGGTGGAGACACCTCAACCGCTGTAGGACGACAGGAAAAGATACGGGCGGCGGCATGGCCGACCGGTTGGCGGCGAGCTATTGAGCAGTAGGGACAGGCGTGCCCTGCCCTTGCCAGCCGCCCCCCAGCGCCTTGACCAGGAACACCGACACCAGCATGCGCTGGCCCAGCAACTGCGCTGCCTGCCGTTCGCTGTTCAGTTGCGACTGCTGCGCCGTGATGACGTCCAGGTAGCTCGCCACACCGCCCTCGTAGCGGTCGTTCGCGATTTCCAGCACGCGCCCCGAGCTCGCGATGGCGCGTTGCGCCTGGCTGTAGGCGCGATCCAGTGCCGCGACACCGCTGATGCCGTCTTCCACTTCCTGCATGGCCGTGAGCACCACGCGGCGGTAGTTGGCTACCGTCACGTCATAACCGGCCTGCGCGAAGTCCACGTTGGCGCTGATGCGGCCGCCGTCGAAAAGCACCTGTGTCGCCGACACGCCCAAAGACCACAGCACACTGGGCGCATCGAACAGGCTGTGGAAGATCCGGCTGTCCAGGCCGACAGTCGGGGAAAGCGAGACGCTGGGGTAAAACGCCGCGCTGGCCACACCGATCTGCGCATTCGCTGCCGCCATGGCCCGCTCCGCCGAAGCAACGTCGGGGCGGCGCTCCAGCACATCTGAAGGAATGCCCAACGGAATCGCGGGCGGGTTCAAGGGCGTGATCTGTGGCGCCAGCGCGAACTGCGGCGCCGGCGTGCCGGTGAGCGTGGCAATCGCATGCTCGAACTGGGCGCGCTGCCGCTTGAGCACGTCGACCTGGGTCAAAGTGGTGTCCAGCAAGGCCTGCTGCTGCGCCATGTCCAGGCCCGACGTAGCGCCCAAATCGTGCTTGTCGGTGGCCAGCACCAGCGAGCGCCGCTGCAGCGCGATGGAACGGGCCAGCACGTCAAGTTCAGTATCCAGCGCGCGCAAGCTGAAGTAGTTCACGGCCAGGTCGGAGGTCAGCACCAGGCGGGTGTTTTCAAGGTCGGCGGCAGACTGCTCCGCCGTGGCGCCCGCCCCATCGACAAGGCTCTGCACCCGGCCCGCAAGATCCACCTCATAGCTCACCGCCAGCGTGGCGGTGTAATCGTTCTGCACCGTCGAAAAGTTCGGCGAGTTGTAGTTGGTCAGGGGCCGGTTCGCCGAGATCTTCTGGCGCGCGGCCCGGTAGCCGAAATTGACCTGCGGAAACAGGCTGGCCGAGCTGGCGGCAAGGCTGGCGCGCGCCTGCGCCAGCCGCGCATTGGCAGCGGCCAGTGTCTGGTTGCCGGTCATGGCTTTTTGCGCCAGGGCATTGAGCTGGGGGTCGCCAAAACGCTCCCACCACGGGCCTTTGGCGGCCAGGTCATTGGGCGTGCCGGCGCGCCAGGGCGCCTCCACTTGCCAGGCCACGGGCATGTCGACTTGCGGCTTGCGGTAGGCCGGGCCCGCCGAGCAGCCGGCCAGCATGGCGCCGGCCAGCGCAGCCCATAACACGCTCGTCGCGTTCAGCCTGTTCACGGCGCAGTTTTCCCTGTTTCGGCTTTGGCCCCAGCCTTACCCTCGGTTTTTCCTTTGTCGGCAACAGCCACGGCCGGCTTCTGGCCTGCCTTGTCGCCCGATTTGTCGTCCTCGGCGGCGTTGAACGACACGGCGTCGCCCTCGGCCAACGAGTCTGAAGGATTGAGCACCAGCCGGTCACCGCTGGCCACGCCGCCGACCACTTCCACCCGCTCGCCGTAATTGCGCCCGAGCTGCACAGGCTTGAGGCGCACGCGCCCTTCGGCGTCAATCGCCGCCACCTTGATGCCATCGCCGCGGATGATCAACGCATTGTTGGGAATGGCCAGGCCGCTGCTGGCCGCCAACGGCAGCGCCACTTGTACAAAAGCACCGGGCAGCAGGGTACCGGCGCTGTTAGGCAGGGCAATCTCCACCTGCATGGAGCGCGAGGTCGCATCTATGGACGCCGCCGTGCGCGCCACCTGGCCCTGAAATTTCTGGCCGCGCAGCTCCGCCTGAGTCACGACCACGCTTTGACCCGGCTTGACGAGTTGCGCGTAAGTCTGCGGGACGTTGACGTACAGCCGCAGCGGGTCGGTCTGCGTGACCACAAACAGTGCCCGCGTCAGGCCGCCACTGGCGCCTGCATCGATCAGGTCGCCGGTGTCGACGTTACGCCGCGTGATGACGCCGTCGGTCGGCGCGATGATCCGCTTGAAGTTCTCCAGCTGGCGCAGGCGTTGAACGTTAGCCTCGGCCGCCGCCAGGTTGGCGCCGGCCTGCGCGCTGGCGCTGCGGCGCTCATCCACTTCCTGCTGCGAGACCGCATCTTTCTTGCGCAGCGCCTCCCAGCGCAAGGCCGTGCTTTGGGCCAGGTCCAGGCTGGCGGCGGCCTGCTGGCGCGCGGCAACCGCCTGCGACAGCTGCTGGTCGATCTCGGGTGTTTCGATCTCGGCCAGCAGTTCGCCCTTGGCGACGCGCGCGCCTATGTCCTTGGTCCAGCGCTTGACGTAGCCGCCCGCGCGCGCATAAATCGGCGACTGGACAAAGCCCTGCAGCGTGCCCGGCAAGGCCAGCGTCTGCCCGGATTCGCTGGCCTTGGCCAGCGTGGTCTTCACGTAATTCTTGTTGTGTTCGGTGGCACCTGCTTCAAGCTCTTTGGCGTTGTAGACCCGGCTGATCACGGTGCGGCCCGCACCTATGGCCAGCAGCACCAGCACGATGATGGCGGCGATCTTGGCGCGGCGCACAATCTGCCCGCGCTTGAGCAGCTCGCCCGACTCATCCGGGTCGACCGGATGCAAAGCCAGGGGGGAATGGCGGTCTTCAGACATGGCTCAGCTCTCCTGGGGCGCAGTGCCCGCGGCTTCATGGGGTGCGGGCGGTGTGCCGCGGCGCGCCTTGCGCTGCGCCAGGCGCTGGTGCACCCCGGCGTAGATCACTGGCACAAAAAACAAGGTCGAAACAGTAGCAAAAAGCAGGCCGCCGATAACAGCCCGGCCCAGCGGCGCGTTCTGCTCGGCGCCCTCGCCCAGGCCCAGCGCCATCGGGATCATGCCGATGATCATCGCCAGCGCCGTCATCAGCACCGGGCGTATGCGTGTGGCGCCGGCCTCCAGCGCCGACGACAGCGGCGTGATGCCCGCCTCCATGCGCTGGCGCGCGAAGGACACCACCAAAATACTGTTGGCCGTGGCCACACCCATGGTCATGATGGCGCCCGTGAGCGCCGGCACACTGAGCGTGGTGCCCGTGATAAACAGCATCCAGGCGATGCCCGCAAGCGCGGCCGGCAGCGCCGTGATGATGATGGCCGCGTCCGTCCAGGACTGGAAGGTCACCACGATGAGCAGATAGACCAGCACGATGGCCATCGCCAATCCCAGGCCCAGGCCGATGAAGGAATTCTGCATGGTCTGCACCTGGCCGCGTATGGCGACCTGGTTGCCGCGCTTGAGTTTGGGCTCCATCTCGGCCACCAGGGTCTTGATCTGGCTCGCCACGCTGGCCAGGTCCGTGCCCTGCACGCTCACATAGACGTCGACGGCAGGCTGGATGTTGTAGCGCGAGACGATGGGCTGCTGACGGCCCGCGCGCGCATCCACCAGGTTACCGAGCAGCTGCGTCGGGTTGGCTGGCGCGGCCGCACCGTTGGCGCCGCTGTTGGCGTTGGGTGTGGCGCCCACCGGGATGCTGAGCAGCGCATCCACCGAATCCACGTTGTACTGCGGCGACTGCACCACCACGTTGTAGACCACGCCGTTCTGCGGATTCAGCCAAAAGGCCGGCGCCGTCTGCGAACTGCCCGACAGCGCGATCAGCACGTTCTGGCCGACATTGGCCGCGCCCAAGCCGAACTGCTGCAGCCGCGTGCGGTCCATGCGCAGGTCGACCACCGGGCCGTCCAGGCGCTGGTGCACGTGGGCATCCACCGCGCCCGGTATCTTGCGTATGGCTTTGGTCAGCTCGGCCGCGCGTTCCATGTTGCCGTTGATGTCGTTGCCGGTGAACTGCACGTCAATGGCAGCGGGCAAGCCAAAGTTAAGGATCTGCGTCGAGATATCGGCTGGCTGGAAGAAAAACTCCACATTGGGGAAGCGCTTGGGCAGCTCGGCCCGCAACAGGGTGATGAAGCCTTCCGTCGGCCTGTGCCCTTCTTTCAGCGACATCAGGATCTCGCCGTCCATGGTGCCTATGGTGCCGGCATTGCTGTACGACAGGTTGATGCCGCTATTGGGCAGGCCGATGTTGTCGAGGATGGTCTCCAGCTGGTCGGCCGGCACCATTTCGCGGATGGCGGTTTCCACCGCGTCAGCGATGCGCACGGTTTCCTCGATGCGGGTGCCTGTAGGCGCGCGCATGTGCAGGCGTATCTGGCCCGCGTCCACGCTCGGGAAAAAGTCGCGGCCCAAAAACGGGTACAGCAAACAGGACAGCAGGCAAAAGCCGAGGAACAGCTGAGCGAAGCGCCGTCGGTGCGACAGCGCCGCCGACAGCGCCAGCGTGTAGGCGCGGCGCACACGCTCGAACTGCGAGTCAAAGCTGCGGTAGAGGCGCTGCAGCGGGCCGGGTTTGGTCTCGGCCTGCGCGGCCTCGTGCACACCCCCCATCAGCAGCATCACCAGCGTCGGCACCAGGGTGCGCGACAGGATGTAGGACGCGATCATTGCAAACACCACGGCTTCGGCCAGCGGCACAAACAGGAAGCGCGCCACACCCGAGAGGAAAAACATGGGCACGAACACGATACAGATGCACAGCGTGGCGACAAAGGCCGCAGGGCCGATTTCACCCGCACCGACTTCAATCGCGTCATTGAGCGGCTTGCCCATGTGCAGATGGCGCTCGATGTTCTCGATGGTCACGATGGCCTGGTCCACCAGGATACCGACGGACAGCGCCAGGCCGCCCAAAGTCATCAAATTGAGTGTTTCACCCAGCGCGAACAGCACCAGGATGGATGTCAGGATGGACAGCGGAATCGTCAACGCGATGATCAGCGTGCTGCGCCAGTTGCCCAGAAATAGCAGCACCATCAACGCCGTCAACGCGGCGGCGATCAGCGCCTCGATCACCACGCCGACCACGGCAGCCTTCACGAAAACCGATTGGTCGAACAACGGCGTGACCTTGACGTCGGACGGCAAGGTCTGCACCACGCGCGGTAACAGGGCCCGCACATTGGCCACGATGTCCAGCGTGGAGGCGCCGCCGTTTTTGAGCACCGACACCAGCACCCCGCGCGCGCCATCCTGGCGCACAACATTGGTCTGGGGCTGGAAGCCGTCCCGCACATAAGCCACGTCGCGCAGATAGGTGGTGACGTTGTTGGCCGTGCGCACTGGCAGCTCGTTCAGGCCGGCCAGTGCGTCGGGCGAGCCGTTCATGCGCACGGTGTATTCGGTTTCACCGAACTTGACGGTTCCCGAGGGCAGGATCAGGTTTTGCGTGTTGACGGCATTGACCACGTCGGCCGGCGACAGGCCGCGCGCCTGCAGCGCCTGGGTGTCCAGGTCCACCGAGATCACGCGCACCTTCCCGCCATACGGAAACGGCGAGGCAACCCCCGGCACCGTGATGAGCTGCGGTCGCAGGCCGTTGACGGCCGTGTCGAAGAGTGCGTTTTCCGGCAGCGTCGCGCTGGACAGCGCCAGCTGCATGACAGGAATGCTGGACGCGGAATACTTGATCACCAGCGGCGGCGTAATGCCGGGCGGCAACTGCCGGACCTGCGTCTGCACCGAGGCGACCACCTGGGCAATCGCCGTCTGGATGTTGACGCCGGGCTGGAAGAAAACCTTGATGATGCTGACGCCGGCCAGCGACGTGGACTCGATGTGCTCGATGTCGCTGACCACAGTGGTCAGGCCCCGCTCTGTCTGGCCCGCCACGCGCTGGCCCATTTCCTGGGCCGGCAGGCCGTTGTAGTTCCAGATGACGCTGATCACCGGGATGTTGATCTCGGGGAAGATGTCCGTCGCCATGTTCTTGAGCGCGAACGGCGTGGCCAGCACGATAAGCATGGCCATCACGATGAACGTGTAGGGGCGTCGCAGCGCCAACTGGACCATGGACATGAGGCGTCAGCTCCGGGTTTTGGGGGTTACGAAATGATACGTGATCGTAGTGTTAACCCGAGGTAAAGAACGCTCCCCTGACGTCCTGAAATCACAGTTTTTCGGTTTCTCCCGTACGGGGCTGCCACTTCATGAGCTTCTTTTCCACCCGGCCCACAATGCCGTCCAGCACCAGCGCAAATGCCGTGAGCACCACGATGCCGGCAAACACGGTATTGACGTCAAACGTGCCTTCCGCCTGCAGGATGAGGTAACCCACCCCGCGCGCCGAGCCCAGGTATTCGCCCACCACCGCCCCCACAAAGGCCAGCCCTACCGAGGTATGCAGGCTGGAAAACACCCAGCTGGTGGCGCTGGGCAAATACACGGTGCGCAGCAGCTGCCGCTGGTTGGCGCCCAGCATGCGGGCATTGGCCAGCACCACCGGGCTGACTTCTTTCACGCCCTGGTAGACATTGAAGAACACGATAAAAAACACCAGCGTGACGGCGAGCGCCACCTTGCTCCAGATCCCCAGCCCCAACCACAGCGAAAAGATAGGCGCCAGGATCACGCGCGGCATCGAGTTGGCGGCCTTGATGTAAGGGTCCAGGATCGCGCTGGCCGTAGGGGCCAAGGCCAGCCACAGCCCGCAGGCCAGGCCCAGCGCCGTGCCTATGCCGAAGGCCAGCACGGTTTCCAGCAGCGTGGTGCCCAGGTGAAGGTAGATGTCGGCGTTGCCTGAAAGCCCATCAGGGAACAGGCCGCTCGGGCCGAAGCCAAAGGGCATGAACCAGCTCCACACCCTGCCGGCTACCTTGATGGGTTCACCGAGGAAAAAAGCGATCTTCTGGTCGCGCGACACCAGGTGCCAGCCGATCAGGATGAACACCAGCAAGCCGATTTGCCATGCGCGCAGGTTTCTTTCAGAAGGCTTGAGACGGCGCCACATGATCAAGCAGCTTTCTTCAATTGCTGCGCATAACCCTTGAGCACCTCATCTCGCAGCACATCCCAGATCTGTTTGTGCAGCTCCACAAAACGCGGCTGGCTGCGTACCTCTGCCACGTCGCGCGGACGCGGCAGGTCAATCGTAAATTCACCGATGGGATGTGTGCCCGGGCCGGCCGACAGCACCACCACGCGGTCGCTCATGGCAATGGCTTCGTCCAGGTCGTGCGTGATGAACAGCACCGCCTTCTTCTTGGCAGCCCACAGGTCCAGCACCTCGTTTTCCATCAGCTGGCGGGTCTGGATGTCGAGCGCGCTGAACGGCTCGTCCATCAGGATGATGTCCGGGTCCAGCGCCAGCACCTGGGCCAGCGCGGTGCGCTTGCGCATGCCGCCTGACAGCTGATGCGGATAGCGGTCGCCAAATTCGCCCAGGCCCACACGTTCGAGCCAGGCCTGCGCCTGACGGCGCGCCTCGTCGTCGGGAACGCCGCGGTATTGCAGGCCCATCATGACGTTGGCGATGGCGCTGCGCCAGGGCATCAAGGCCTCGGTCTGGAACATATAGCCGGCGCGGGTGTTGATGCCGGCCAACGGCGTGCCGAAAACTTTCACTTCGCCCGAGGAGGCTTCCAGCAGGCCGGCGCCGATATTGAGCAGGGTTGATTTGCCGCAGCCCGTGGGCCCGACGACCGAGACGAATTCACCGGCCTGAATGCGCAACGTGGTGTTGGCGACAGCCGTGTAGCGCTGGCCCGCATCGTCACGAGAGCGAAACGTGCAGCTGATGTCGATCAGCTCGAGGGCGCAGGTGTTGTCGGGTTCAGGCATAACAGAAGCTTATAGCAAGCAGCCTAGAGGAGGCAGCTCAACGCCAAAGGACTTAGGGAACAACGACCGCAGCGACGGGCTTCAATCTTCGCCAGCAGGGGCCGCGGGACTGGCTTTGCCAGACCGCAGGCGCAGCGCCCCCTCGGGGGGCAGCGCATTACACGAAGTGAAAAGCGTGGGGGCCCACAGCCTATGCCTTGAAACGTTCTTTGGCCCGGCGTGAAAATTCGTTGGTATAGGTTTTGGCCAGGTCGATCTTGTCGGCCTTGACCGTGGGGTCAAAGCTCGCCAGCGCCTTCAGTGCCGTGCGTGCGCCGTCGTCGGGGATGACGCCGTCCAGCGAAATCGATTCACGCACCTTGTTAAAGGACGCCAGGTAGAGCGCGCGGTCACCCAGCAGATAGCTTTCAGGCACGGCCTTGATGATGTCGCCCGGGCCTGCGGTCTGCAGCCATTTCAGGCCATGCACGATGGCGTTGGCCATTGCCTGGCAGGTGTTGGGATGCTTCTGGATGAAATCCAGCGGTGCATACAGGCAGCCTGCCGGCATCGTGCCGCCAAAGACTTCCACCGTGCCCTTGAGGGTGCGCGTGTCGCTGATGATTTTCACTTCGCCTTTTTGCTCGAGCATCGTCATCACCGGGTCGGTGTTGCTCATGGCGTCAATCTGGCCTGAGCGCAGCGCGGTCAGCGCGCCTGCCGCCGTGCCCACGCCGATAAAACTCACATCGGTGGGCTTGAGTCCGGCCCGCGACAGCACCAGGTTGGCCATCATGTTGGTAGACGAGCCTGGCGCCGACACACCGATCTTCTTGCCCTTCAAATCGGCGACGGTTTTGTAGTTGGGCATGTTCTTGGTGGAAACCCCAAAGGCAATCTGCGGCGCCCTGCCCTGCAACACAAAGGCCTGGAACATCTGGTTCTTGGACTGCAGGTTGATGGTGTGCTCATACGCGCCCGAACAAACATCTGCAGAGCCGCCCACCACCGCCTGCAAGGCACGCGCGCCGCCGGCGAAGTCGCTGATTTCAATGTCCAGGCCCTCGGCCTTGAAGTAACCCAGCTGTTCGGAAATGGTGAGCGGGAGATAGTAAAACGCCGCCTTGCCGCCAACCGCGATCGAGATTTTGGTCTTCTCAAGTTTGGGTTGCGCGCGAAGGGCCGGCAGTGCCAACGCTGCCGCAGCCAGTGCGGTGCCACCGGCAAAATTCCGGCGGGAAATCAGGGGGTGGCGGTTCATGCTAGGCCTCTCTTTATAGTTGCCGCAAGCTTATCGAGGCGTAAAAAAACCCGCATCGGTATCATCCCGTGCGGGTTTTTACCGTGAGGATTGTGGTTACCAATGGTTACCGCAACCGGTCACGGGGCGATTCGAAAGCGAGCAGAAAGCAATCAGCAGCTTCTCAGCGATAGCCTGAAAAGAGAATGCAGATGTTGATGAACAGCGCAGCGGCCCAGATGGCGGAGCGTGTTTTGGCCAGGTCGGCCACATACATCATGACGTAGGCGATGCGCAAGAAAACGAAGAGCAGCGCCAGGATGTCCAGCCTGGTTTGCCCTGCCTGCAGCAGGTGCGCAATGATGACGGCTGCAAAGAAAAACGGAAGCGATTCGAAAGTATTGGCCTGTGCCGCATTGGCGCGGCCGCGCCAGTCGCCTTGCCGCGCCAGCCAGTCACGCGGGTTGTGGTTGTCAAAGCCGCCGTCGCGCCGGGGCTTGCCCATCATGCCGTACTTGGCGATGGCCGCGCAGATGATGGGCATCAAGGCCATGATCAGGACACACCAGTAGGCGATGGTGAAGCGTGCGAATGTCATGGTGGAATCCCTCTCATCTTTCTTTCGTTTGTTTGTTGATGGTTGCCCTCGCGGGCGCTCAGCTTTTCAATTCTCAGTTTCGATTTTCAGTGTTCTTTTTTTGGACCAGGCAAGGCGAAGAACGCCCTGCTCACCTGCGGTCCACCAGTGCGTGGGCAATCGTGCCCAGGTCGACGTATTCAAGCTCGCTGCCCACCGGCACGCCGCGCGCCAGGCGCGTAACCTGCACGCCGCGGCTTTTCAATGCCTGGGCGATCACGTGGGCCGTGGCCTCGCCTTCGGCCGTGAAGTTGGTCGCCAGAATCACTTCCTGCACCTCGCGTGACGCAGGCGGCAGCGCCTCACCACGCTCGTCCTTGGGCACCACGCGGTCAAACAGCTTTTGCAGGCCAATGTCGTTGGGGCCTATGCCATCCAGCGGGCTGAGTTTGCCCATCAGCACAAAGTAAAGGCCCTTGTAGGCCAGCGTGCGCTCTAGCGCCGCCTGGTCCGCCGGCGTCTCGACCACGCACAGCTTGCTGCGGTCTCGTTGCGGATTCGCGCAGGTGGTGCACAGCTCTTGCTCGGTCAGGGTGTTGCACAGGGTGCAGTGCTTCACGCTGTTGACGGCGTGCTCCATGGCCCGTGCAATTTGCAAGGCGCCCGGTTTGTCATGCTGCAGCAGGTGAAACGCCATGCGCGCAGCCGACTTGGCGCCCACGCCCGGCAGCTTGCGCAGGGCCAGGGTGAGGCCTTCGAGAGCGTTGGAGTCAGCCATGGGTTAAGAAAGCAGCGTAAAAAAATAAAGAGTAGAGGCGTAGCGAGCGGGTTCAGGGCTAGGCGCGGGTGTCAGGCCACCGGAATGCACTTAAGGTGCATGAGGATGGCCGATCGGGACCCGCAACGCCGCCATGAGCCCGCGCAGTAGCCGCTTAGAACGGCAACTTCATGCCGGGGGGAAGGCCGGCCGTGAGCTTGCCCAATTTTTCCTGGCTGACTTCTTCGGCCTTGCGCACCGCCGCGTTGAAGGCGGCGGCTACCAGGTCTTCCAGCATGTCTTTGTCGTCGGCCAGCAGGCTGGGGTCGATCTCGATGCGTTTGACGTCGTGCTTGCAGGTCATGGTGACCTTCACCAGACCGGCGCCAGCTTCAGCGGTGACTTCCACAAATGCCAGCTCGTCCTGGGCCTTCTTGAGGTTGTCCTGCATGGCCTGCGCCTGCTTCATGAGGCCTGCGAGTTGTCCTTTGTTAAACATGGGTGTTTCCTTTAAAACTTGAAATTGGGGGGCTTTTGTGTCGGACTGGGCGAATGAAATTTGCGTCTCAACGACTGGCTTTAATCATATCGACTTGGCAGCCAGCGGGCGGATGCTGCCGGGGACAATTCTGGCGCCCCAGTCGCGCATCAAGTCTTGCACCAAGGGATCGTTCTGGATCATTTCTTCGGCCGCGCGTTGGCGTTCGGCCTGCGCGGCGGCGTTGCGGCGCGCCGGGGTGTCGGTCACCGGCCCCACCTCCACCGCGAGCTTGAGTGCCGCATCGCCCACATGGGTTTGCAGCGCAGTCTGCAGCTTCTCGCGCGCGGCCGTCTGGTTCAGCGACTCGCGCTCCACGCGCAGCGTCCAGAGCCCTTCAGCCTGGCTGCGCAATTCAGACTGCAAGCCCAGCTCACGCGTGAGGGCCGCCACAGCCTCGGCGGCCACCATCTGGTTGACAATCTGGCTCCAGGATTCGCCCAGCGGGACAGGCACCAGCGGCGCAGGCGCTGTAGAGGCCGTTGCAGGCTGCGGGCGTTGAGCCTGCGGCGGCGCCTGCACAGGTGCAGGCTCAGGCATGGCCGCGGGGTTTGCTATCGAATCAGGAGCGGCTTGCCCATGCGCCGCCTGGACTGGAGGCCGATTTGGTTCATAACTTTGCGGCGCGGCTGCAGGCGGTGCGCGCATCGCAACGGGTTCCGGCGCGGGCGCACGGGCCGGCGCCGCAACACGTTCAGGCACCGCAGCCGGCGCAGGCGCGCTGGCCCGGCCCGCCTCAGGCTGAGGCTTTTTTCCGGGCTCGGCGGCACTCCCCATGGTGGGGTGTGCGCCGGAAGCCGAGGGCTTGAAGGCCAGCAGGCGCAGCAGCACCATGGTCAGGCCCGCGTATTCGTCAGGCGCCAGGCCCAGCTCGCCGCGCCCATGCAGGCACAGGCTGTACAGCAGCTGGGTTTCGTCGGCAGGCATCGCCTGCGCCAGCCGTGCCGTCTCGGCGATATCCGGGTCGGCGCCGTCGTCACCCGCGCCCATCTCAGGCACAGCCTGCAGCACCGCCATGCGCTGCAAGACGGTCGTCATTTCTTCCAGGGTAGACGCCGCGCTCAGGCCATTGAGCCGCAGCGCCTCCGACGTCTCTACCACCGTCTTGCCATCGCCGCGCGCCAGCGCATCGAGCAGGCGGTACACATAGCTGCGATCCACGCTGCCCAGCATGGTGCGCACACTGGCTTCTTCGAGCGAGCCCGAGCCAAAGGCAATGGCCTGGTCGGTCAGCGAGAGCGCGTCACGCATCGAGCCCCGCGCCGCACGCGCCAGCAGGCGCAGGGCCTGCGGCTCGGCAGGCACGTTTTCAACGCCCAGCACCTGCGTCAAATGCTCCAGCACCGTCTCAGGCGCCATGGGCCGCAGGTTGAACTGCAGGCAGCGCGACAGCACCGTAGCCGGCACCTTCTGCGGGTCAGTCGTGGCCAGCACAAACTTCAGGTATTCAGGCGGTTCTTCCAGCGTCTTGAGCATGGCGTTAAACGCCGTGTTCGTCAGCATGTGCACCTCATCGATCATGAAGACCTTGAAGCGGCCGACGACAGGCTTGTAAACAGCCTGCTCCAGCAATTGAGCAATTTCATCGACACCTCGGTTGGATGCCGCGTCCAGCTCGGTGTAGTCCACAAATCGGCCGCTGTCGATGTCGGTACAGGCCTGGCACACACCGCAAGGCGTAGCCGTAATGCCGCCCTGCCCGTCCGGCCCCAGGCAATTCAGTGACTTGGCCAGAATCCGCGAAATCGTCGTCTTGCCCACCCCCCGCGTGCCGGTGAACAAATAGGCATGGTGAAGGCGCTTGGTAGCCAGCGCATTGCCCAGCGCCTGCACCACATGCGACTGCCCCACCATTTCAGAGAAATTTTTGGGGCGGTATTTGCGGGCGAGAACGAGATAGGACATCCAGCCATTCTAAATTGCCGACGGCCCATGCTTCGGGGGTGTTTTCAGGCGATGTTCCCGTTGATACAAGGGTCATTCCCAAGTCCCTTACAATCGAGGGTGACGGGCCTTCCCGCATGGTAAAGCGGCCAACCGGGTCAGGTGGGGAACCAAGCAGCCCTAACTGTGGAGTCAGTGCCGGGGTCAAGGCTCGTCACCTTATTCATCTCAAATCCGCGGTTCTCGCGGGTTTCGTGCCGAAGCGGCTTGCAAGACATGGTGACAAAAAACACCATGACAAAACTCCCCGGACTGTTCCATCGGCGCAGTCCCGTAGCAGTCCTCTCTGACCTTCAAGAGGCCGAATACGCAAATTGTTGAATTTCGAGGCAACTGGCTTCCGCCGTGCGCGCCTGAATTTCGCGCTTTTTACTCACTGCTCTTGGTTTTACTGCGGAAAAACGTACTAAGCGCCAGCGTAATGATGCTCACCGCAAGTCCACCCAACAGCCATTTATTTAGATCGTAAATTCGGTCGACTGACTCCTTCAGATAAGTGCTCGCAGCCTGTTGCGACAACCTTAGTCCGTCTATGTCTCTCTGGATGAGCGGAATTTGAAGCGCTTTCGCTGGGTTCGCAAGGATGGCAGTTTCCAAGCTTGCAAGCCTAGAATCCAGTGCCTTAATATTTGAAGTAGCCTGCTGTACCTCTAGCGCCAGTTGGCTTGGCGTACCCGTTGGAAGCGCTTGCGCAGCACCTTTTAACCGGTCTAAGTCGGCTCGAATTTTCACCATCTCAGTCTCAAACGCCGGCACTGAGGGTGGCTGGCTCGGCGGCTGGATAGAGACTGTGATTCGTTTTCCAAAGTTAAACGAATACACTGCAACGACTGCAGATATGACCAGCGTTAGCGAAAAAAGCAGCGAAGAGATTGCCTCTTTAAGTTTTTTCCTTTTTTCAAAGTCTGACTGCATAGCTTCTCCCTTTGATGTTGCTTGAACTCTATGTCGCTGCGGAACCTCTCGCACTGCATCAACGACGATGCGGACCTATTCTGTCCAGAAAATCTGAGAGCGAACATTCGGACTTTCACTTCTAGTATTTCTGCTGTACAGTGATCTTGCCTAAAAAATAAGCAACCCATTCTTTATATGGAACAGTTGCACAAGTGGCACCTTAAAAACGACATTCTGGGGGAGGCATATGGCTTCGATTTCTTTCAGGGCTTCAGACGGCACGGCTTTTCGTTTTGTAGATACGAAACAGCTGCAGGACTTTGTCAGCAGCGAGATTTCAGCTTGGGCATGGCTATCAAGCCTCACCAATAACAATCCAGCACAACAGCTCTACCAGCACATCGTTACGCCACTTAGTAACGCGCTTGGATATCTCCGCGACCAACAACCGACGCCCGAAATTCTTGCAGCGTTGACGCCTCAAGTTCAATCCTATTTCAATATCGTTCCGGCGGTTCATCCCAAATCACCCTTAAGAAATTGGTTGGAAAAACGGTCGAAGGAGGACCCACTTGAGGCGCTGTATTTTCTTGCCACGGTATTCCAGAAACAGGGGGCACTGCAGCGTTTTACTGACAACCACGGGGCACAGTCTAGCTATGCGTCTGGAATTGCTCTCGGAATGGGATATGTAGAGGGATGGAAGGAAAATGAAAAAGCGGCAGCCTCGGTAGCCGCAGCGCGTACTTCAGCGGAAGAAGCCGCCGCTTCACTTGCTGAAATCAGAGAGCTTCAGTCGAACGCAAAATCCGTGGCGCAGAGTATTGAAGAGTTAGACAGGACCGAACGAGCAACGCTCGCACAGCTTTTAGTCACATTGCGAGCTGAAAATGATGCTCTAAGGGGTGAGCTACGAACTGAGGTTGACAGCACTAAGGCCGGTCTCAATGCCGAATGGAAAGCCTTGACTGCCACCTATGACGCACAATTAGCCCTGAAGGCTCCTGCGAATTATTGGGCAATCAAGAGGCGAAATCACGCAAACTGGGTTGGCGGTCTTTCTCTGCTCACGTCGGTGACAGCCATTGCCGGGGCATTCGGGCTCTATCAGTTGGCCGTGGGGGTTTTTGGTGCCCTACCTGTGGGCACACTTCCAACGTGGCTACAGGCAATTTCATTTGCACTGGGAAGCATTGTTTACCTGTGGACCTTACGCTCGCTGTTGAGATTCGTACTCAGTCATGCCCATCTCGCCCTGGATGCGGCCGAGCGGCGAACAATGATTCTTTCATACCTTGCCCTTATAAGAAAACAAGGCGTAAAAGCTGAGGCAATGGAGCAAGTTTTCACCTCAATCTTTCGCCCTTCAGGTGACGGGATTGTTAAGGATGAAGGCATTCCATTTCCCAGCCTATTAGAGCTGCTCGCCAAGCGCAGTTAAAAGTTAACGCAGCAGCGCTCGTTCCCCTCTAGTTGAAGTACTAGTTAACCCTGTTGGGTGCCTAAGCTCCTGCCCCCACACTCATTCTTCAACCACGGGGAGGATTGATGCCCAAGCCAAAACAACTTCGCGGCCTTTCTACGTATGCCGCAGTAATCGCCAAATTGGGGACATTCCGAGTAGTGCACCCGTTACCGCAACTGGCTGCAGCAGTAGAGGCTCTTGGTTTTGCAGGCCCTCCTACCGAAGGAGATTCCATATTGCCCCCTCCCGATGGCGCGGTTGCCAGCTTCAATGCGAATGGAAAGGTTGTGATACGGAGAGACCTGCCAAAGATACCTGAGTCTTACATGACCTATCGAACTTGGAAGGATTGGCACGGGCAGGAGCACTCAGGAACACAGATTCGCACCATGCAGATTTATCAACGGGAATTAGTGGCGCCGCCTGAGGAATATCTAACGGTAATTAACGGCCCCAGCGGCTCGATGATTTGCTCACGTGAGCTAGCCTTAAGCAAAAATTCAGAGACTGAAATTGTTCATGTCTTGAATCTGTTCTTGGAAATTTTCGGTGCGCTAGACATTGTCAATTTGAAGCTGGAGAAGGCTATTAAGGTTCATCGCCTTAACTGGAAAATTCTGCCCCAAGGGGCGTATCCATTCGCGCGAGCTAAAACTGCCTTAGCAGAATTCTTTAGGGATTTGCCCGACAACGTCCTTCCTGTGATCGAAGAGAGGATTAAATCGATCACTCAACACAATCCCGACTTTCTCGCAGTAGGCATGGGTGGCTTTAAAGACTACGTGGTCTTTGGTTTCACTAAGTCCGGGAAGTACATCTTTGAAAGCCCGGTGCACGGGAATGCTACCTATATCTTTAAAGATGATTGGGCCCGGCTAACTATGCTGACGAAGAAGCAAATTCTCGACGGCTCCCTACACGACGCACGTCTAATTCACAACCGTCAGTGGCGAGGTTCACTTAGAGACGCAATCCTTCGCAAATAATCAAGTCTGTCTTACTCAAGGCTTCAGCTGGCGTTCCACATACCGCATCAGCCCCTCACAAGCATCCTCCACCAGGTCGAGCACGTGCTCAAACCCATCCTTGCCGCCGTAGTAAGGATCAGGCACAACCGGACTGTCGTGCTTCAGGCAGAACTCCGTGAGCCTGCGTACTTTGCCGAGGTGCTCAGCAGGACATTCCTCCTGAATCAAAGCCAGGTTGTCCCAGTCCATGGCCAGGATCAAATCATGGCGCTCAAAATCCGAGTCCGAAATCTGCCGGGCTCTCAAAGCTGACAGGTCGTAGCCGCGTTTGACGGCATGAGCCTGTGAGCGTTCGTCGGGCGGATTGCCGGGGTGATAGTTGTGGGTGCCGGCGGAGTCGACCTGGATTTGATCGGACAGGCCGCGGTCCTTGACTTTTTGCAGGAACACGCCGTGGGCCGTGGGGCTGCGGCAGATGTTGCCCATGCAGACGAAGAGGATGGAGTAGCTCGCTGCCATGGCGTCGCTTCAAGGCTTCGGTACAGGTAATAACACGCGCACCTGAACCAGATAAGGAACCTTGCCGGCAGAGTCGTCCAGTGCGCGTGCACCCAGCGCCAGATTGGTCCACCTCACAGGTGTCTTTGGACTGGCTAGAAAGGACATGATGTAACTCCCCGAGAAGGTGCACAAGGGCGAAATTTGATCTTCTCTGGGGTCCACCGCCGCCCGGAGAAGAACACCCAGGCCCTCCCCGAATGGTGCGGAAGCGGTTACACAAATCGCAATTCGCCTCGACTTGACCGGTGGGCCCGAGTGGTAGAAGTGCGTACGCCTGGACCCATGAAAAGGGATAAAGACTAGGTCGAGTATTCCGAATGATTCAGGCCCTGACGCAACGGTATAAAACAATGCCTTGCGTGCCTCGCCCGGGATGGACGTCTGGCTGACCACGCTGCACAGCTTCTCTCCCTGGTAATCCGAGTCGAAAAGATCGGACTCCAGATTTCCCAGATCGCAAGCGTGCCCTTCCCTGACCTCCAGCACGAAAGGCTGCGCTTGAAAATGAATGGGCTCCTCTTGCTGCGACAGGGCAGGCGTGCAAACAAACGCCAAAGCCAACAAACAATGCGTCAACTTCAATGGCTGCATATCGCTGTCCCTTTGTTCAACGCTGGAGGGTTACTGGGCCGCCTCTTCGATCGCTTCAGTCGTCTGCATTGCATGCTGCGCGATCTGCGCTGACGCCAGCGCGAGCGATGCGAGCGCGTAGGTGCCGCTGATGATGCCTTTGTAGGCCACTTCTGCCGCGATGGCGTCCTGGCCGAGGCCTTCGGTGGCGGCGATGATGCAAGCTTCTACGCTGTCGAGGCCGGCGTCGCCGTAGAGCTCTTCGCCTTCGTAGCTGACGCGGTATTCAAACTCTTCCTGCATCATCGGGTCGATGTTGAAACGGACGATCATGGTTGTTCCTTCGTGAATTTAGCGCTCGTTGCTTGCAAGGTGCGCTGTGCTGGCTCTACGCCAATGCTATCAAATCAATAGCTGGTAGCCAATGCCCTGATTGGGCTAGAGGCCGAAATGGCTTATAACGCCCTGCCCTGCGGCGCGGCCGCTGGCAAAGCAGCCCGTGAGCAGGTAGCCGCCGGTGGGCGCTTCCCAATCCAGCATTTCGCCGGCGCAGAAGACGGGCTGGGGCACAGTTGCCGCGGCGCCAAGCTGCAACTGGGCGCTCAGGCCTTCAAACATCACGCCGCCTGCCGTGCTGATGGCTTCGTCAATCGGCCTGGTGGCGGTGACGCGCACCGGCAGCGCCTTGATGCCGGCGGCCAGGCGCACCGGGTCGGCAATGGCGTCTTTGCCCAGCAGTTCGTACAGCATGGCGGCTTTGATGCCGTCGAGGTTGAGGCGGCTCTTCAGGTGGCTGGAGAGCGAGCGTGAGCCGCGCGGGTGGCGCACTTCAGTCAGCACCTGCTCGGGCGATTTGTCGGGCAGCAAATCGAGCATGAAGGTGGCGCTGCCGTGGGCGGCGATCTCGTCGCGCAGCAGGCTTGATACCGCGTAGACCAGGCTGCCTTCTACGCCGGTGGCGGTGGCGATGAACTCGCCTTTGCGGCTGAAGCTTCGGCCGCGTGAATCGGTGAAATGGATGGCGACTGACTTGAAGGGCTGCCCTGCGAAGCGGCTGGAGAAGTGTTCTGTCCAGCCGGCGGGGGCTTGCGGGGATTTGCCGATGAGTTCTTGCAGGAATTCGCGGCGGGTTTCACCGGGCTCTGCCGCGGCCTCCTGAATCTGCGCCGGGCTGTCGGGCCGGGCGGCCACGTCAAAGCCGCAGTTGGACGGCAAGAGCGGCGCGACCGCCGCGCCCCGCGCTGCCAGCAGCGGCGCCCAGGCACCGTCAGAGCCCAGTCGCGCCCAGCTGCCGCCGCCCAGCGCCAGCACCACGGCGTCGGCCTCAGCCAGCACTTCGCCGGTGGGCGTTGAAAACTTCAGCGCGCCGTCGTCGGCCCAACCCAGCCAGCGATGCCGCATGGAAAACTGCACGCCGGACTGGCGCAGGCGGTGCAGCCAGGCGCGCAGCAGCGGCGCGGCTTTCATATCTTTGGGGAATACACGGCCTGAGGTGCCGACAAAGGTTTCAATGCCCAGCGCTTCGGCCCAGGCGCGCAGCTCCGCCGCACCGAAGGCCGCCAGCAAGGGCTGCAGGTGGGCGGCATGCTCGCCATAGCGGCTCATGAAAATTTGCGGTGGCTCGGAGTGCGTGAGATTGAGGCCGCCGATGCCGGCCAGCAAAAACTTGCGCCCCACCGAGGGCATGGCGTCATACACCTGCACCGACAAGGCAGCGCCGGCACCGGCCAGCACCTCGGCCGCCATCAGGCCGGCGGGCCCGCCGCCGATCACGGCGATGCGCAGGGGGCGGGTCGAAGAGGGTTGAGAGGAAGCGGCGGTAGAGGTCAATGGGGTTGCCGCCTGTTGCGGGTCACAAGTTAAACAAAGAAAAAGGCGTCGCGCCTGGAGGCAGGAGCTGGCAAAGCCGAAACCAGCAGGTCCGCGGTGCTTATGCAGACACGGCGGCGAGCGCTGGTGCGTTGCGGGTCATCGGGAGCCTGCAATTATTGCAGGTGCGGCAAATCGGCAGTGAATCACCATGCATTGCAGCTCCAAGGTGACGCGGGAATTTCTGATCAATGCGGTGGACGGCATACGCGCAACTACGGTAACGGCAATCGCGTGGGCGGTACGTTTAGGAATGTCGGTGTGGTGAGGTTTGACGGGCGGCTGCGGACCTGACGCGACTGTAAAAGGCTGCTTTTGGGGTGAGGCCGGTTGGCCCCCACCCTAACCCTCCCCCAGCGGGGGAGGGAATTAAATGCCCTCGCGGTCTTTGTTGGCGATCTCCGATAGCTTGTCTTGCTCCTTCCCCCGCTGGGGGAAGGCAGGGATGGGGGCCTGCGACCTCCCCAAAGCCACGGCCGGCCCTTAAGACCTCGACGACTGGTCCTGTCCGGCCAGGAGCCAACCGGGCCTTACATGGGCGGCGCAAACCCGTTGCGCCCGACGATCACACGCAGTGCGGTCGGCTTGCCTTCCCGCTCCTGCGCCGTGATCATCACTTTGGCGCCCGGCACCAGCAGCACGTTTTCATCGGCCTTGCCGGGCTTGAACGACACCACGGGCGCGCCGGGCGGCACGATCACGGTTTTCTCGCCGTCTTTGTAGCGCAGGGTGAGCTTTTGCCCGCCGGGCACTGATGACGGCGCGGCCGCGAGGTCTGCCACGGTGGCATTGGTCATGGTGCTTTCGGGCCGCAAGTCCCAGGGGCGGTGGCCTTCTCCGGTGCCGCGCGCGGCCTCTGGAAACACCACCACTTCCAGCGCCAGTTGGCTGCCGTCGGCCTGGGGCATGGCGGCGGTGCCGATGTAGCTGCCGGGTTTGATGTCGGCCAGCGCCAGCGGGTACACCTCAGACACATCCATGGTGGCGGGTCGCACCAGCGTGATCACCTCGCCGCTGCGCTCTTTGACCGTCAGGCTGGTGGCGTCGATTTTTTCAATCGTGGCGCGCAGGCGCAGCGTGGAGCTGGCGGGCGCGGGGGTTTGTGCCAGGGCGATTGGCAACGCGGCTGCCAGGGCCAGAGAAACGGCAAGGTGCTTGAACATGGGGGTGCTCTCTTTCAGGTCGGTGACCGAAGGGATTGGCCGGGATGGGCCGGAATAAATTGAAATCAGTCGAAATCTGCCGAAATCTGCCGCTAGGGTCCAGATGCACGGGGTGAGATCAATCCACCTCGACCACAGTTCCCTGCCCGGTCAGAAAAGCGGCCTTGACCTGCGCATCGGGGTAAATCAGTTGAACCGCCGCGCGGTAGCTTTGCATCTTGGCCACCAGTTCGGGCTGCTCCTGCGGCGCAAAGCTGGATTTGTAGTCCAGCACCCACCAGTGGCCTTCATGGCCGGCGTCCTTGCGCTGCACCAGGCGGTCCAGCCGCAGCGCCTGGCCGGCGTGCACCACGTCGACCTCGTTGCCTTGCCAGGCGATCACATCACGGCGCCAGGCCCAGCCGCCCTCGCCTGTCAGAATGCGCCGCGCCAGCTCGGCCGCCTCCTGCCCCTTTGCAGGGCTGAGGCGAAACTCGCGCGCCGCCGCCTTCACCTGTTCGGCCGACAGCAAACCTCCCCACTCGAGCAAACGGTGCATGGCCTTGCCGACGCGCGCCTTGAGGGAATCTTCGTCTATCCGCTTCCCGGCGGGCTCGGCCGGCATCAGTGCTTCGGGCAGTTCCGGCAGCTCGGGCAGGTAGAACACGCCGGCATCCTCCGCGTCGAGATGGGCGCCTGCGGATTCGTCCGCCACCGGCGCGGGCAATTCGCCCAGCAGCCCCTGCAGGCGCTGCCACCAGCTTTCGGTCGTCACGCGGTGCGGCTCTATCGACGAGATCACTAGGGTATGGCGCGCACGCGTCAGCGCCACATACAGCGCATTGAGCTCTTCGCGCTTGCGGGCGGCCTGCTCGCTGGCCAAGGTTTCGGCCGCGCAGGCGGGTGGCCGGCTTTCGCTGACGAGGAAAACAAACTTGCGCGGCTCGGTGGCCTCGCCGGGCCAGTCGACCAGCACGCCCATGCTGTCGGCGTTGCGCTCTACCGTGTCGGTGTCCAACAGCAGCACGGCCTCGGCCTCCAGGCCTTTGGCGCCGTGAATCGTCAACAGGCGCACGGCCTCGGTGCTGACGGTGGCGGGGGCCTGCGTGCCGCCCGCTTTGAGGGCGCGCACAAAGCTGTAGGGCGTGGCATAGCGGCCGCCGTCCAGCGCCAGTGACACACCCAGCAGCGCGCGCAGGTTGGCAACCACCGCACCGCGCTCGGCAGCCGGCGCGGCCGCGCCAAAGCGCGCCAGGACGTCGCCGTCGTCGTAAATACCTTGCAGCGCGTCGTGCGGCGGCAGGCTGTCCAGCCAGCCTTTCCATCGGGTCAAAATAGGCCCCAGCCCAATCAGATCATGGGCGAGTAGCTCCTCTTTTTGTAGCAACTCATACCAGGGCATGCCGTGCTCGCGGTGCAGCAGGGCCAGTTGGACCAGGCTGTCGTCGCCCAGGCCAAAGAGCGGCGAGCGCAATGCACGCGCCAGCGACAAGTCATGCTGCGGCGACACCAGCACGTCCAGCAAGGCCACGATGTCCAGCACTTCGCAGCAGTCGATCAGCTCGGTTTTTTCGCCCACCTGCGCAGGGATGTGCAGCGCGCGCAATTCGTCTTGCAGCGGCAGCAGGCCTGCGCGTTTGCGCGACAGCACCATCACGTCTTGCGGCCTGAGGCCGCCGGCCACCTGCTCTGAAATCCACGCGGCGGCCTGTCGGGCCTCGCGCGTGCGCAGGGTTTCTTCGGGCAGCTCGCGCGGCATGGTGAGGCTGTCGCGCCAGCCGGCGGCCAGCGGCGAGGCTTCTTCTTCGTCCTTGTTGCGCGGTATCGGCGGCAGGCGCCCCGCGGCGCCGGCCAGGCCAGACGCCGTGGTGTGCTCGCGAAAGCCGTCATAGCCGTCGGCTTCACGCGCCGTGGCCATGGCGGCGTTGACGGTGTCGATCACCGCTTCGGCATTGCGCCGCGTGTGGTCGCAGCTGAGCAAGTCGCCGCCCAGGCCGTGCACCACAAAGGCCTGGGCGGCGCGAAATACCTGCGGCTCGGCGCGGCGAAAGCGGTAAATGCTTTGCTTGGGGTCTCCCACCAGAAACACGCTGGGCGCCGTGCCCGCACCCGAATAGCCGATGAGCCACGAATACAGCGCCTGCCACTGCAGCGGGTTGGTGTCCTGGAACTCGTCGATCATCAGGTGGCGGATGCGCGCGTCAAGGCGCTCCTGCACCCAGCCTGACAACACCGGGTCGGCCAGCATCAGCAGCGCGGCGCGTTCGACGTCGTTCATGTCGACCCAGCCGCGGTCGCGCTTCAGGGCGGTGAACTCGGCGATCAGCACACGGGTCAGGCGCGCCATGCGCTGCTGGTATTGCCACGCGTCATGCTGCTGGCGAGCCGCTACCACGCGCAACACCAGGTCCTGGGCAATCCGCACCTGCTCGATACCCACGATTTTTTCGCCGAATTTGCGCGGCGTGCCTTTCTCGGTCAGCAGGGCCGCAATGGCGGCCGGGATGTCGCCCGCCGTCAGCGCCTGCTCAAGCTCCACCCCCTTGGCCGAAAAAGTCGGCGCGCTCGCGCGGCCCAGCGCCACGGCGGCGTCTCTCAGGGTTTGCCGGTGAAAGCGGTTGCTGCTGAGCAGCTCTTCCGGTTCATCCAGGCCGCCAAATTCGGTGAATTGCGCCGCGAAGGCTTGCACCGACGCGTCGATCACGCCCTTTTCGTCGGCCAGCGTGAACTCGGTGCGTTTGTCGAGCGCGGCCTGCAGGGCCTTGTCGGTTTGAAAGCGCCCGTACGCCAGCACCACGGCTTCGAAGTCAGCCCGGTGCGATGCATCCGCCGCGACCGCGGCATAAAACCGCCGCCAGACCAGCGCGCGCGCGGGCGCATCGTCCTCCAGCAACTCGTAGTTGACGGGCAACTCCAGCCGCTGCAGCACCGCCACCGGCGCGCTGCGCAGCAAGGCGGCAAACCAGCTGTGAAAGGTGCGGATCTGCACCGAGCGGCCGCTGGCCAGAATGGAGCGGTATAAATTTGATAGCTGCTCGCGCACGTCCTGTGCGGCCCTCAGGCCTTTTTGGCTTGAAACATCGAGCTTGACGCCGCGCATTTGCAGTTCATGCAGCAAGGTGGCGTCGTCGGCATGGGCGAAGGCCTTGAGCCAGTCGTCCAGGCGCTCGCGCATTTCACCGGCGGCTTTTTTGGTGAAAGTGATGGCCAGGATTTCATGCGGCAGCACTTGCTGCCCGGGTGCGGCTGTGGCCCCGTCGAGCAAGGCCCGCACGATGCGCGAGACCAGCATCCAGGTCTTGCCCGCGCCGGCGCAGGCTTCCACCGCCACGCTGCGCCGTGGGTCGCAGGCGATGGCGTAGAAGGCATCGGCAGAGACCGGCTCGCCGTTGCGTTCGTAGGCGGCGGTGTGGGCGATCTTCATAGTCCAACCCTTTCAACGGGCACAGGTCTCCCATACCAGCAT
>JAJKJM010000010.1 GCA_021153985.1 Polaromonas sp. | reverse complement strand
CTCGCCGGAAAAACGGAACAGTGCTGAGAGGGTTCAGGGCTGTATGGGCACTGAAAACACTGTGGATTCGGGCTCTGGGAAGCGCCGCAATTGAGAAGGAAGCCTGTTGGGAAAAGGCCTCGATGAAAAAAGCTGATGCTTTACCGAAGCTCTTATTGTAACCGCCTGGCGCAAATCCCGCTTTTGACCCCGGTGCAGCGCAAGACCAGTGCTCTTCTTGCAATCGACGGTGGGGGCTTTTCACCAGCAGGGGCCGCGGGACTGGCTTTGCCAGACCGCAGGCGCAGCGGCCCCCTCGGGGGGCAGGGAGTTACACGCAGTGAGCGACCGTGGGGGCCACACTCTAGCCTTCAAACTGCGGATGAAGCTGCTTGATGCGGTTCATCGCCATACCTGCGGCCGCAGTGCGGGTTTCGACGCCCAGCTTGGCATACACCCGTTCCAGATGCTTTTTGACGGTGGCCGGGCTGGAGCCCAGGATGTCACCGATGTCTCGGTTGGTCTTTCCCTTAACCACCCAGTACAGGACTTCCGCCTCACGGGCGGTCAGCTTGAAGCTCAGGCTCATTGCTTCCACCACCGCATCGTCGGAAATCTCACGCATCACGATCAACCAGTCACCGCCACCATCGCCGTCACCGGTTTCCTGGTGCAAACGGAAGGTCAAACGGCGTGGTCCAAACTCCACGGCCAGGCGTGGTGGTTCAATCTGCCGCTCGGCTTGCGCCAGATGCCGGCGCAGCCAGTTCAAAACAGGCTCTGGTGTTTGCGGCGCCGATGTACCGTAGTAGCGCATCAGGAGGTCGCGAGCCAGCGGCGTTTGCCAGATCAACCGGCCATCGGCCGCGCCGCCCATCCGCACGGTGATGCTGGCGTAGCCGAAAGCGTCGAGTGCATTGCGTGCCTGCCCTGCCTGCCGCGCCTCCTGCCTGGCCCGGCGGGCGCCCTGCAAATGCACACCCATGCGTGCCATGACTTCTTTGGGTTTGATCGGCTTGGTCACGTAATCCACACCGCCGGCTTCGAGGGCAGCCACGAGGTACTCTGTTTCGGTGAGGCCGGTCATGAAGATGATTGGGATGTGGGCCGTCTCCGCCGTGGCTTTCAGGCGCTTGGCGACTTCAAACCCATCCATCCCGGGCATCATGGCATCCAGCAGGACGATGTCGGGCAGCGCCTGCAACGCGCGTTGCAGCGCAGCCTCGCCACTGGTGGCAACGAGGACGGTGTAACCCGACTCATCCAGCGCATCATGCAGCACCGACAAGTTGTCGGGCACGTCGTCAACAATCAGCACGATGTCGCTGTTGGCCCGGTCCAGCGTCCGGTCCAGCCGCCGGTCAAGCCTTGACACGCCTTCAAGCACGCTGCTCATGGCTGCCCTCCTTGGTGGCAAGCTGGCGCCCCATGGCCTCGAACTGGAACTGGCGCGCCAGCACGCGCATCTCATTCACAAAAACCGTGGTGGCGGGCCGCTGCCGTTCGATCTCCGCAAGGGTATTCATGATGCCCCGATAAAATCCGAGGTTGACGACTTCAAGCAAGGCCGCGAGCTGCGATGCATCGGGCAAGGTGCGCGGCGCTGCCACTTCGACCGGCGGGCTGGCCAATTCTTGCGCCTGGTGATGGCGCCATTTGAGGGCAAGACGCCGTTCCAGCCAGTCGATCAGCTCAGTGTGCCGCACGGGCTTGAGAATAAAGTCCTCGGTAAGGATGCCGGCATCGTTCTCCATGCCCTTGTCAAACGCATTGGCAGAAACAATCGCCAGGTGAATGCCGGTATGCCCGGACCCCTGTATACGGCGCAAGGTTTCCCAGCCATCAATACCCGGCATAGCCAGATCCATGAAAATGACATCGGGCTGGTAGCCGGCTGCCAGCAGGTCCAGACAATCGTGGCCGCTGGCGGCCGTGCGAAGCTCGAACCCCATGGGCTCCAGCAGCTGCACCAGCAGTTCCCGGTCCGCCTCTTCGTTATCCACGATCATCAGCTTGCGGCGCGCGCCTTCATAGCCAACGGGCTGGCGCCTTGCAGGCTTGCCGACGGCGCCTTTTGCGGCGCCCGCGGCGACGTGCACCTCGGGTAAAAACAAGCGGATGCGAAACGCCGAACCTTCTCCCGGCGTGCTGTCCACCGTCATTTCGCCGCCCATCAAGTCGGTCAGCATCTTGGCGATCGTGAGGCCCAACCCCGCACCTGGTGTGCCTTCCGCGCTTTGGCCTGCCGTAGCGCCGCGGGCGAAAGGCTCAAAAATCTGTGCCAGTTCCTCAGCGCGCATGCCGGGGCCGGTGTCTTCAATATCGATGTGGGCCATCTCGCGTGCATGGCGCAAGCGGAATGTCACCTGGCCTTGCGAGGTGAACTTGATGGCATTGCCCAGAAGGTTGATGAGAATTTGCCGAACGCGCTTTTCATCGGCACGAACCAGTTCCGGCAAATTGCCATTGGCCTCGAAGCGAAAACCCAGACCCTTTGCCGACGCTTGCAGCTCAAACATGCCAGCCATCTCATGCACACAATCCGCAAAATGCATGGGCTTGACGTTCAAGGTGAGTTTGCCGGCTTCGATGCGGGCGATATCGAGCGTGCCCTCAATGAGCGACAACAAATGCTCACCGCCGCGCTTGATGACACTGACGGCCTGCTTGCGGTGCGGCGGTATGGAACTGTCTTCCCCCATGAGTTGTGCATAGCCCAGGATGCTGTTGAGGGGCGTGCGCAGTTCATGGCTGATCGCGCTGATGTAACGGCTCTTGGCCTGGTTGGCCTGGTCGGCATGGTGACGGGCCTGCTCTGCCACCACCCGAGCCTGTTGCAACGCTTCGTCGGTTTGCCTGTGCGACTCGATTTCACGCATCAGCAGGTGCGTCTGGCGGTTGGATTCTTCTTGCGCCACCTGGCGGCTTTTGTGTGCAAGCACCAGCCACCAGGCGACCAGGCCGGCAATCACCAGCAAGGCCATATAGGCCTTCAGGAAGCCCGACTTGAGGGCCGGCTCTGACGGCACCAGGTCGGACAGCGCGCTGATTTCCTGGTGGTACAACAGGCCGAACACGCTGGCCAGCAGCGGCACGATGATGAGCATCAGCAGCAGGAAGTGGCCCAGCCCGGTGTCGAGGTAGGGCCATGTACGGCGCGGCAGCAGCCAGCGCAGTGCGCCCGACCATTGGGCCGAGAGACTCGCATGCGGCTTGCACAAATCGCCGCAACGCGCATCCAGCGTGCAACACAAGGAACAGATCGGGCCCTGGTAGGCCGGGCAATGCGCCATGTCCGGGCCCTCATAGGCGCGTTCGCAAATGACACACTGCTGAGTGACATAACGCTTGTAGGCGCCGTCCCCGGTTGCCGAAACCGGACTGCGCGCGATGTAGTAACGGCCCTTGGTCGCCCAGGCAATCAGCGGCGCGGCCACAAAGGCTGTACCCATCGCGATCACCGCGGAGAAGGCTTGCGCCATTTCGCCGTACAGCCCCAGGTGCGCGGTGACAGACAGCACGGATGCCAGCGCCATCGCCCCGACACCTACCGGGTTGATGTCATAGAGGTGGGCCCGCTTGAACTCGATGCCTTTCGGGGACAGGCCCAGTGGCTTGTTAACCACCAGGTCGGCCACGACGGCCATCACCCACGCGATGGCGATGTTCGAATACAAGCCCAGCACATCACCCAAGGCCTGGAACACATTCATTTCCATCAGCATGAAGGCGATGAGCGTGTTGAACACGACCCAGACCACGCGCCCCGGATGGCTGTGCGTAATGCGTGAGAAAAAGTTCGACCAGGCCAGCGAGCCGGCATAGGCGTTGGTCACGTTGATCTTGAGCTGCGACACCACCACAAACAGGGCGGTGGCGGCCACGGCCACACCATAATGCGGGAACACGTATTCGTAGGCCGCGAGGTACATCTGGTTCGGGTCCACCGCCCGATCCAGCGGCACCATGTTGGTAATGGCCAGGTAAGCCAGGCAGGCCCCGCCCAGCATCTTCACCACACCCAGCAGGACCCATCCCGGCCCGCCTGCCAGCACACCACCCCACCACCGCCAGCGATTGGCCGGGGTCTGCACCGGCATGAAGCGCAAATAGTCAGCCTGCTCACCCATCTGGGTAATCAGCGCGATGCCTACCGTCAAAGCAGCACCAAACAGGTGCAAATTAAACTCATCGCCTACGCCCTTCTCACCGCCGTAGTGCAGAACGCCCGAAAAAGCACCAGGATCGCGCAGAAGGACAAACACAAAGGGCACGACCAGCATCACCAGCCACAAAGGTTGGGTCCAGACCTGCAGGCGCGATATCGCGGACACGCCATGGGTCACCAGCGGTATGACCACCAGCGCGCAAACCAGGTAGCCCCAGCTTGGCGGAATGCCCAGCGCCAGCTCCAGTGCATAGGCCATGACCGCCGCCTCCAGCGCGAAAAAGATGAAGGTGAAGGACGCGTAGATCAGCGAGGTGAGGGTCGAGCCGATATAGCCGAAGCCGGCCCCGCGCGTCAGCAAATCCATGTCCACGCCGTAACGCGCGGCATAAATGCTGATCGGCAGGCCGGCCATGAAAATGATCAGCCCCGTGGCCACGATGGCCCAGAAGGCATTCGTGAAGCCGTACTTCACCAGCAGGGTCGCGCCGACCGCCTCGAGGATCAGGAAAGAGGCTGCCCCGAATGCGGTATTGGCCACCCGCCACTCGGACCACTTGCGAAAGCGCTGCGGCGTAAAGCGCAACGCGTAGTCTTCCATGGTCTCGCTGGCGACCCAGCTGTTGTAGTCGCGCCTGACCTTGATGATGCGCTGCACCGGCGCATCAGCTTCGCCGGAGGGCGGCGGCGCGGGCGCCCACGGAGGCACCGCCTGCGCAGGCAGGGTGGGCGGAGCGGCCGGGGTGTCCATGGGAATGGGGCGTCAATACGTCATAAGGCGGAGCCTGATGGAGTGCAGATTCCATGCCACAGCGGGAAAATGGATGCCGTTCGCACCATCCTGTGGCACCATTCTTGCACCCCGGCACCTACCCACCCTGCCGCAGCCGCCCCCCGGAGACCCCATGGAATTGACCCCGAGAGAAAAAGACAAGCTGCTGATCTTCACCGCTGCGCTGCTGGCCGAACGGCGGCAGGCCCGAGGGCTGAAGCTGAACTACCCGGAAGCCGTCGCGCTGATCAGCGCCGCCGTCATGGAAGGCGCCCGCGACGGCAAATCAGTCGCCCAGCTCATGAGCGAAGGCCGCACGGTGCTGACGCGCGCCGACGTGATGGACGGCATCCCCGAGCTGATCCCCGACATCCAGGTCGAAGCGACCTTTCCCGACGGCACCAAGCTGGTCACCGTGCATCAGCCGATTGTTTAAGCACCACCGAGATCGCCCATGAAAACCAGAACCAAATCTGCTCTTTTTTTGATAGCTGCTGGCGCAATATCCACGCTGGCTAGAGCCCATATTAACCATGAAACCGGCGAAGCGGCGCACAGCCACGCCAGCGCCTTCGTCGCCGGCTTTATGCATCCATTGACCGGCCTGGACCACCTGGCGGCCATGGTCGCCGTGGGGCTGTGGAGCGCCCTGGCCGCGCGCCGGGCATGGCCCGACCTGCTGTGGGCGCCGCTCGGTTTTGCCGCCATGCTGCTGGCCGGCGCACTGCTGGGCCTGCAGGGCATTCAACTGCCCGCCGTCGAACCGATGATCGCGGCCTCCTTGCTGGTGCTCGGCTTGCTGGTGCTGACCCGCTGGCGCGTCCCCGGCATCGCCGCCGCGGCTTTGGTTGGCGTGTTTGCCGTCTTCCATGGCCTGGCCCACGGTTATGAGCTGGCCGGTGATGCGAATGCGTTGCCGGTGGTGGCCGGCATGCTGGCCGCCACCCTGCTGCTGCACGCAAGCGGCGTGGCGGCAGGCTGGGCTTTGCGTCACGCCAATGTCTGGCTGCCGCGCGCGGCCGGCGCCGCAGTTGCCGTTTTTGGCATAACCCTGCTGGCCCAATTGGCCTGAGGACTGGCCATGATTCCCGGCGAGCTCATCACAGACGGACCAGACCATGTACTCAACGCGGGCCGGCGCACGCTGACCGTCGTTGTGCAGAACACGGCGGACCGGCCCATACAGGTCGGGTCGCACTACCACTTTGCCGAAACCAACGGCGCACTCGGCTTTGACCGCGATGCGGCGCGCGGCATGCGGCTGAACATCGCGTCGGGCACGGCGGTGCGTTTCGAGCCGGGGCAGCAGCGCACGGTGGAACTGGTGGAATTTGCGGGTGAACGAAACGTCTACGGCTTTCGCGGCCTGATCCAAGGAAAACTCTAATGGCAACCATTGGACGCCGCGCCTACGCGGAAATGTTCGGCCCCACGGCCGGTGACCGGCTTCGCCTGGCTGACACCGACCTGCTGGTCGAGGTCGAAGCCGACTACACACTGCGCGCCGGCAGCTACGGCGAAGAAGTCAAATTCGGCGGCGGCAAAACGATTCGCGACGGCATGGCGCAGTCGCAGAAAACCCGGGCCGAAGGCACCATGGACTGCGTGATGACCAACGCCCTCATCATTGACCACTCGGGCATCGTCAAAGCCGACATTGGTCTCAAAGGCGGGCGCATCGCCGCCATCGGCAAGGCGGGCAACCCCGACACGCAACCCGGCGTCGACATGATCATCGGCCCCGGAACCGAAATCATCAGCTGCGAAGGCATGATCGTCACGGCCGGCGGCATCGACTCGCACATCCACTTCATTTGCCCGCAGCAGATTGAGGAAGCACTGACGGCCGGCATCACCACCATGCTGGGCGGCGGCACCGGCCCGGCCACCGGCACGTTTGCCACCACCTGCACGCCCGGCCCCTGGAACATCGAGCGCATGCTGCAGTCGGCGGATGCCTTCCCGATGAACCTGGGCTTCCTCGGCAAGGGCAATGCCAGCCTGCCCGCGGCCCTGCACGAACAGATCAACGCCGGGGTCATCGGCCTGAAGCTGCATGAAGACTGGGGCACCACGCCGGCAGCCATCAGCAACTGCCTGGACGTGGCGGAAGAAACCGACACGCAGGTTGCTATCCACAGCGACACGCTCAACGAATCGGGCTTTGTCGAAAACACGATTGCCGCGACCAAGGGCCGCAGCCTGTGCGCTTTCCACACCGAAGGCGCAGGCGGCGGCCATGCGCCGGACATCCTGCGGGTGGTGGGCGAAGAAAACTTCCTGCCCTCCTCCACCAACCCCACCATGCCCTACACCGTCAACACGCTGGACGAGCATGTCGACATGTTGATGGTGTGCCACCACCTGGACGCCGGCATTGCGGAAGACCTGGCTTTTGCCGAAAGCCGCATCCGCAAGGAAACCATTGCGGCCGAAGACGTGCTGCACGACCTGGGCGCGATCAGCATGATGAGCAGCGACAGCCAGGCCATGGGCCGCGTCGGCGAGGTCATCATCCGCACCTGGCAGACCGCGCACAAGATGAAACAGCAGCGCGGCAAGCTTCCCGGCGATACAGAGCGCCACGACAACTTCCGCGTCAAACGCTACATCAGCAAATACACCATCAACCCGGCGATCGCCCACGGCATCTCGCATGAGGTCGGTTCAGTCGAGCCCGGCAAGTGGGCCGACCTGGTGGTATGGAAGCCGGCCTTCTTCGGCATCAAGCCCTCGGTGATTCTTAAAGGCGGCTTTATCGCGATGGCCGCCATGGGCGACCCCAACGCGTCCATCCCTACACCGCAGCCGGTGCACTACCGGCCCATGTTCGGCGGCTTCGGCGGCGCCATCGCCAGGGGTTCGCTGACATTCGTGTCGCAGGCCGGCCTCAATGCCGGCGTCAAGGAGCGCTTCGGCCTGGCCAAGACCGTGAGCGCCGTGAAAAATGTGCGCGGCGTGCGCAAGCAGCACATGGTCCACAATGCCTATCTACCCAAAATGGAAGTCGATGCGCAGACCTACGCGGTGCGGGCCGATGGCCAGTTGCTGACCTGCGAGCCGGCCAGCAGCCTGCCGATGACGCAGCGCTACTTCCTGTTTTAAGTCTTGCTCTGCAATCTCGGTTTTTTCCAAGGCCTCATGCTTCAGGTTTCCAAAGTCATTTCTCAGGGCGCGGGCTTGGCCCCCGTCCTCGTCAAACGCGCCGCCACCGTCGAACTCGACTGGGATGTGCGCCAGAAAAGCCGCTTTGACGCAACCGATTCAACGGGCCGCCAGCTCGGCGTGTTTCTGCCACGCGGCACGCTGGTGCGTGGCGGCGACGTGCTGGTCGCTGAAGACGGTTCGATGGTGAAGGTGATTGCCGCGCCGCAGGCCGTGCTGCGCATTACCGCCTGCGCCTCGCACGGCTCGCCTTTTGACCTGACGCGTGCCGCTTACCACCTGGGCAACCGCCACGTACCGATTGAGCTCAAGCCCGACCACCTCAAGATAGAACCCGACCATGTACTGGCCGACATGCTGCGCGCCATGCACCTGATCGTGAACGAAGTTGAGGAAGCGTTTGAACCTGAAGGCGGGGCTTACAGCGCCGGCGGTCACAGCCATGCATCACATGATCATGCGCATGACCATACGCATGAGCACAAGCCAGCGCAGGCAGCCGCAGCAGCAGCGCCGCACGTGCACGGCCCGGATTGCAAGCACGACCATCATGACGACGCCCATGAGGCCAAACCGGTCGCCATCCAGATCCACAAGCACAAGCCGCATAGCCACTAGCTTCTCATGGACCTGTCCGCACCTCCCGCAGGCCAGCTGCCGGCGCACAGCCTGCTGCAGCTGATCTGGCTGGCCTCACCGGCCCTTCCCGTGGGCGGATTTTCATACTCGGAAGGGCTTGAAGCCGGTGTGGATCGTGCAGGTGTAGCTACAGAAACGATAGCAAGCGACTGGCTGGCCGACCAGCTGCACCTGAGCCTGGCGCGTGGCGACCTGGCTGCGATCGCCCAGGCCATTCCCGCCTGGCGCACCGGTGACTTGCCCCGCGTGCGGCAACTCAACGACTGGGTGCTGCAAACCCGCGAGACCAGCGAGCTGCGCGCACAGGCTGAACAAATGGGCCGCTCACTGCTGGACTGGCTGCGCAACCACGACGGCGCCAACGCGGCCCATATCGAGGCCTGCGCCCGGATGCAACCCACCTACCCCGTGGCCTTTGGCCTGGCCGCTTCACAAACTGAAGCCGACGTGCGCGACTGCCTGCTGGCTTACGCCTTTGGCTGGGCCGAAAACATGGTGCAAGCTGCCATCAAATCGGTGCCACTGGGCCAGAGCGCCGGGCAGCGCATGCTGGCGCGCCTGGCCCATGTCATTCCTGCGGCGGTCGGGTCGGCGATGCAATTGCCCGACGATGAGCGCCAGGCCTTCTCGCCCATGCTCGCCATTCTTTCCTCACAGCATGAAACCCAGTATTCACGGCTGTTCCGTTCCTGATCACACACCCAACATACCAAGCCATGAGCCTGCATCACATTGCCAACCGCACCAAAAAACTGCCACCCCTGCGCGTGGGCATAGGCGGCCCGGTGGGTTCCGGAAAAACCACGCTGCTCGAGATGCTTTGCAAAGGAATGAAGGCGAAATACGACCTGGTCGCCATCACCAACGACATCTACACCAAGGAAGACCAGCGCCTGCTGACCGTGAGCGGTGCACTGGATGCCGAACGCATCATGGGTGTGGAAACCGGCGGCTGCCCGCACACCGCAATACGCGAAGATGCCTCCATCAACCTGGAGGCCATAGACCGCATGCTGGTGGACTTTCCCAATGCCGATGTGGTGTTCGTGGAGTCTGGCGGCGACAACCTGGCCGCCACCTTCAGCCCTGAGTTGAGCGACCTCACCATCTACGTCATCGACGTGGCCGCCGGCGAGAAAATCCCGCGCAAGGGGGGGCCCGGTATTACCAAAAGTGATTTATTCGTGATCAACAAGACAGACCTGGCACCCTACGTGGGCGCTGATCTGGGCGTGATGGAGGCGGACACGATACGCATGCGAACCACGCCCAAGGGGCTAAAACCCTTTGTGATGACCAATCTCAAGACTCAGACCGGCTTGGCTGAGGTGATTGCCTTTATCGAGACCAAGGGAATGCTGCAGATGGATGCGGCAGATTCCTGATCATTCGTGAAATTCGCTCGGATGCAAGGTTTCGTACATCTTGCCTTCGTTGAGAAACACCACCATCCAGAGCCCGAACTTGTGGTCGGGATGCTCGGGGATCACCTGGTTCAGTGCCTGGGTGATCGACTTTCTCAGGGGCGGCTCTATGGCGTCGGCGTCACCCGGTTGCGTATCAACGCTTACCAGCACCAACGGTTCCCGGTCCTGAACCTGGACACGGGGAAACGACCACCGTGCGGCCGTCGCATGCACAAAAGCAGTGGTTACCTGCTCCGCGAGATCGGGGTGAAGAATATGTTTTGTCATATGAAATATGGCTACCTCTGACTGTTGTAACTGAATGTTTCAATGATCGCAACTTCACAGTCCCGCGTCACGAGGGGCGGCGCAGCTTTCCCCATGAAACGGGAACTAGTTCCAGGAAATAGTTCCGGTTTTCCGGATGTTCAAAGCGAAGCGGTAATCAGCTTTTAGGTGATCACAAAGATTGCCCGTGCTGCTTTCCGTTTTCGCCCCTGTTCGGCCTGACGGTGCGCGAAAGTCTGTCGCGGTAGATAGGCAGGGGAAGCGGCAGACAGGACTAGCAAGGACCGTGAAGCGTTCTTCAGCGCCTCAAAACTGAGAGGAACTGCGGAAGCGTCTTTGACGATTTCCTGACCGCACCAGAAGAGCCCGCAGCCAACGGTTAAACTATGCGACTCGGAAGCGTGGCAGAGCGGTTGAATGCAGCAGTCTTGAAAACTGCCGAGGATGCAAGTCCTCCGTGAGTTCGAATCTCACCGCTTCCGCCACTTATTGGCACGAGCTTTTAGCGGCTCTAAAAGCGTGCTCTCTGGTTCAGCCTCGGGTGCTGCAACCTTGGTCCAGTGGAAATCCCTCATCGCTTGCCATGCCATCGGGGGCAATAAGCCCACAATAATCAAACCGATGGGCACCCTTTGCAAAGGACATCACCATGCGTTTGATCATTGCGACTCTTGCCACCATGGCCCTGCTGCTCATGTCAGCTTGCGGTAGCACCGCTCCCGCCGGTTCTGAGGCTGCCTCTGCACCTGCGATCACGCGGTGCAATGCGGCGCCTGCACAATTTGCCGTCGGGCGTCAGGTGGATGCCGCGCTGGAAAGTGATGCCCGCGCACGGGCTGGAGCCAGAACAAGCCGGGTACTCAAACCTGATCAGGTGGTGACCATGGAGTTCAACGCGGAGCGGCTGAACCTCACTGTGGACGCTACAGGCCGGGTGACGCGCGTCAACTGCGGCTGAGCAGAGGAGCCGAGCGGCCGGGGGTGGGTCTGGTTACCACCGTGGATTTCTTTGTCAGCGCCTGCGGCCTTTGCCTTCTTCTTTTTCGAGCTGTTGAAGCTGACGCTTGCGTTTGGCCTTGTTAAGGGACTCGGGTTCAGGTGGGCGGTTACGCAAGGCCAGGGCTTCGCGCTCTTCGGCCGCTTTCTTGCGTTTTTTATCGCGGAAGTGCACGAAGACCCGCCCCAGCGCGAAGCTGATTGCGCAGCTGACAACCAGAAAAATGATGGCCGGAGTTTCCATGATCGCTGGGCCGCTCAATCGGCCAGAAAAAGTGACTGCAGGTCGTTCAGAAAATCAAACCCGCGCTCTGTGGGTTTCACGCGTGCAAAGTCACGCTCGATGAACCCTTTGCGCTCGGCCTCTTCCAGGCCTTTTTGAATGGCGGTAAAGGGCAGGCCCGTCTTTTCTGCAAAGTCCTGCAATTTGAAACCATCTCGCAACCGCAGGGCATTGAGCATGAACTCAAATGGCAAGTCGGCGCGGCTGACTTCGGTTTCCTGGGTCACCGCATCGCCCGCCAGGGCTTTTTCCATGTACAGCTTCGGTTCGCGGTAACGCACCTGCCGCACGACCCGGTGGGCAAAGCTGAGTTTGCTGTGGGCGCCGGCGCCTATGCCCAGGTAATCGCCAAACTGCCAATAGTTGAGGTTGTGAAAACAGCGATGCCCCGGTTTGGCATAGGCTGAAACCTCATAACGCCCCAATCCAGCGGCCTCGGTCATCTCTGTGATTTTGTCGAGCATGGTGTAGGCCGTGTCCTCTTCGGGAATTACCGGCGGGAATTTGGCGAAGTAAGTATTGGGCTCAATCGTCAGGTGATAGATGGAGATATGTGGCGGCTGCAATGCCAAGGCTTGGCGCATGTCCTGCTCCAGGCCTTGCAGGGTCTGGCCGGGCAGCGCGTACATGATGTCGAGGTTGAAGGTGTCGAACGCCTGCGCGGCTTCTTCCACTGCCGCGATGGCCTGGGCCCGGTCATGCACGCGGCCCAGCGTCTTGAGATGGCCATCGTCAAAACTCTGCACGCCGACCGACAGGCGCGTGACACCAGCGCTGCGAAATGCCTTGAAGCGGTCTTTCTCGAACGTGCCTGGGTTGGCCTCAAGGGTGATTTCGCAGTCGGCTTCGAGCCGCAAACGCGCGCGGATATCGGCCAGCAGGCGGTCTATGGCCTGGGGAGAAAACAGGCTGGGCGTGCCGCCGCCGATAAAGATGCTGTGCACCATGCGCCCCCAGATCAGGGGTAGTGCGGCTTCAAGGTCGGCAATAACGGCATCGATGTAACGCTGCTCGGGCATCTCGCCAACGGCCTCGTGTGAGTTGAAGTCGCAGTAAGGACATTTTTTGAGGCACCAGGGCAAATGCACATACAGCGACAGCGGCGGCAAGGCCGCAAGCTGCAGCGTGCCGCTGCGCATGTAATGCTGGATATCTTGCTGAGCCATGACGGGTAATGGGATGACGTGGGCAGCGGACGGCTACAGCCAACGCTCGCGCATGAGCTCGATCATCTGACGCGCCGCTTTGCCGCGGTGGCTGTTGGCGTTCTTGACCTCTACCGGTAACTGCGCGAACGTTTTGCCAAATTCGGGGATGAACATCACCGGGTCGAAGCCGAAGCCATTGACACCCACGGGCTCGGGAGCGATTTGCCCGGCTACACGCCCCGAGGCAATCAGCGGCTCAGGGTCTTCTGCCGACCGAACCGCCACCAGCGTGCTGACCAGCGCGGCACGCCGCTGCGAAGCCTCAGTCAAGCCGGCCATTTGCTCAAGCAAAGCCTTCACGTTGTTGTCATCCCCCTTGGCATAGCCGAACTGGGTAGCGTAAAACGCGGTGTCTACGCCCGGCAGGCCGCCGAAGGCATCTACGCACAAACCGGCATCATCTGCCAGCGCCGGCAAGCCGCTGAGGCGGGAGGCCTGGCGAGCTTTGGCCAGCGCGTTTTCCACGAAAGTGCGAAACGGCTCCTCGGCTTCCGGCAAGCCCAGGTCGGCCTGGCTGACGAGCACCAGCCCCAGCGGAGCCAGCATGGCCTTCAGCTCGGCCAGCTTGCCTTTGTTGTTCGAGGCGAGGACGATTTTCATAAGCAAAAAAGTGGCTCTAGCCCAATATACACATACGCTAGTAGCTATTAATTTGATAGCGATTTCTTTTGCAGGCCGACCAGTTCCTTGATGCCTTTTTCGGCCAGCACCAGCAGCGCGTCCATCTCTTTGCGCGAAAACGCCGCGCCTTCAGCCGTGCCCTGGACTTCCACATAGTTGCCGGCACCGGTCATCACAACATTCATGTCGGTATCGCAGGCCGAGTCTTCGATGTATTCCAGATCGAGCAGGGGTGTGCCTTGGACGATGCCGACCGAAATGGCGGCCACATGATCGATGATGGGCGTTTGCTGGAGTTTTCCGCTGGCCAGCAAGGTATTGACCGCATCTTGCGCCGCCACAAAAGCGCCGGTGATGCTGGCGGTGCGGGTGCCGCCGTCGGCCTGGATCACGTCGCAGTCAAGATGGATCGTGCGTTCTCCCAGCTTTTTCAAGTCAAACACCGAGCGCATCGAACGGCCGATGAGACGCTGGATTTCCTGGGTGCGGCCGCTTTGCTTGCCGCGGGCGGCTTCGCGGTCGCTGCGGGTATGCGTGGCGCGCGGCAGCATGCCGTATTCGGCGGTGACCCAGCCTTCGCCGCTGCCTTTTTTGTGGCCAGGCACTTTTTCTTCTACCGAAGCAGTGCAAAGCACTTTTGTGCCACCGAATTCGATCAGCACTGATCCTTCAGCGTAGGCGGTATAGCCGCGGGTGATGCGCACCGGGCGCAAGGCATCGGTTGCACGCGCGCCGCTTCGTTCAAACTGGCTCATGGTGGATGGCTTTCTGGCAACGTGCCGGACGGGTAAGCAAATAGAGAGGCGAAAAATGGAGACAGCGCCAAACAGCGCCAGCCGCTGAGGCAAAACCCGCAGCGGGGATGTATCAGGCTTTTTTGGCGGCGGAGCGGCGTATGGCTTCGTTGATTTCGGCGATCGATCTTTCGATAGTCGCTTCATCAAGGTCATCCACCACTGTATCGAGCACACCGGCCTGGATGGTCGAGGCAAACACCCCGTCCATGATGCTGTCGGTGGACACGCCGCGGGTCGACTCAAAGGCGTCGGGCGTTTCCCACTCCATGGCCAGCACCGTGACGTTGTCGCTGTGCTCTCCACCAGTGCGCAAGGCGTTCTCGACCAGGTCTGGCACCGCGTCTGACACCCCTTTGTTGGCGAGATGGCGAACAATTTCCGCGTCACTCAGGCTGCCCCAAAGGCCGTCGGAGCACAGCAACAGTTTGTCGCCTTGCTGCAAAGTCACGGGCCCCGCAACGTCAAAGACGGGCTTGGTGGGCGAACCGAGGCAGGTAAAGAGAATATTGCGGTTCACGCGCTCCAGCTTGATCACGCCGGCGCTTTGCTGCTCAAGGTAAGAATGGTCCCGGGTGCGTGTCAGCAATTCGCCGTCGCGCACTACGTAAAGCCGGGAATCCCCGCAATGCACCCAGGTGGCGCCGGTACCCTGCAAAATGGCCGCCACCAGCGTGGTGCGGGGGGTGTCGAGCATGCCTTTTTCGCTGGCGTAGCGGATGATCTGGTGGTGTGCCGCCATCAGGGCGGTGGACAGGAACTCCGTCGTGTCTTCGATGACGGGCCGTGCTTCTTTCTGGTAAAGCGCCGATATGGTTTGTAGCGCCAGCTGCGCGGCTACTTCGCCTTCGGGGTGGCCGCCCATACCGTCTGCCAGCACGAACAAGCCCGACTCCCGCGTGTAGCAATAGCCCATGCGGTCTTCATTTTTCTCGCGCCCGCCTTTTCGGCTCACCTGAAAGACAGAGAATTTCATTTGAATTTCGTCGCAAAGCCAGTAGCTTTACGCGCGGTTTTTTTGGTGTCGGACACCATGTTGTCAAACTGCAGGCGGACCTTTTCGCTCACGGTCAACTTGGTGTAACGGCGCTCGCCTTCCCGGCTCAGCTCCTTCTGCAGGGCAAAAACGGACTGCGGGCGAGACAGGGGGTCGAGCGACATGCACCACTCTACAACCTCAATCAGGTTATCGGAATAGACGCCACGCAAACGGGACAGGGCAAGCGACAAACGGTCTTTTTCAAGGCGCTGCGGCGCATCGTTGGGCGGGTAGCCCTGCATGGTGGCGTAAATGCAGGCGCCAATGGCATAAATGTCGGTCCATGGGCCCATGGAAGAGTCCCTGCGGTACATCTCGGGTGCCGCAAAGCCGGGGGTGTACATCGGGCGAATGAAGTTGCCTTCCTTGCTCAGCACTTCCCGGGCGGCGCCGAAGTCGATCATCACGGCGCGGTTGTCGTCAGTGATGAAGATGTTCGCCGGCTTGATATCCAGGTGGAGCATCTTGTGCTGATGCACGATGCGCAAGCCGCGCAGGATTTCGTCGAAAAGCGAGCGGATCGTCGATTCGCGAAAGACCTTTTGCTTTTTCAGCTCCCGGGCGGTGATGATGAAGTCCTGCAGGGTGCCGCCCTCCAGGTAATTCATCACCATGTAGACGGTTTCGTTCTCGCGGAAGAAATTCAGCACGCTCACCACGGAACCGTGTGCAATCTGGGCCAGCGAGCGCCCTTCCTCGAAGAAGCTTTTGAGACCCAGGCGGTAGAGCGAGAGTTTTTCAGGCTGCACCTGCGGCAGCAGCTCGCCCGGAGACCGGCTTGCCAGGGAAGACGGCAGGTATTCCTTGATGGCGACCTGCTGGCCCTCGTTGTCGACGGCCAAGTAAACTACGCCGAAGCCACCCGCTGAAAGCTTTCGTACAACACGATAGCCACCAATCACGGTGTCGGGCGGCAATGGTGCGGGCTTGACCTTTGACATAATTTGGGATGAGCCGGACATGACAATGTCTGGCTGTCTTGTTCTCTCTCTAGTAAAGCGTATTTACAAATGTCAGTTTACAGCATGACGGGTTATGCAGCCGTGCAATCGAGCATGGCGCAATCCGCCCCGGAGACTGATTCGGGCGCGGATGCCAACTCCCGGCTGGGCGTCGAGATACGTTCTGTCAATAGCCGGTTTCTGGATCTGGCCTTTCGACTTCCTGATGAGCTGCGGCAGGCGGAGCCGGCCTTGCGTGAGTTACTCACTGGCAAGCTCAAACGGGGCAAGGTGGAAGTCCGCGTGTCCCTCGAAAGCACATCGACTGGTACGCTGCGCGCCCCCTCGTCGGCCACACTGCAGCGCCTTGGCTCCCTGGAAGACAGCATCAAGTCCTGGCTGCCGCAAGCAGCGGCATTGAGCGTGGCGGATATCCTGCGGATCGCCACGAATGAAGATAAAAAGCCCCACGATTACAGCGAAGAACTGCTCAAACTGGCCAAAACCGCGCTGAAAGAGCTGATGGCAGCCCGTGAGCGGGAAGGCGCCCGGCTGGCTCAGATGCTGCTTGACCGTACAGCGCAGTTGCGATCACTGGCGGCCCTGGCCGTGCCCATGGTCCCGAAGCTGGTGGAGCAGCAAAAAAACCGTTTTCTGGAGCGCTGGAAAGAGGCCATGGCCTTGTCAGACAGCACCGCCCTGCCGGAAGTCGCCCAGGACAGGGCGCTGACCGAGGCCACGGCCTTTGCCATCCGGATTGACGTGGCAGAAGAGATCACCCGCCTGTCGTCCCACCTGGATGAAATTGACCGCCTGCTCTCAAGCGGCGGAGAACTGGGTAAACGCCTCGATTTCCTGATCCAGGAACTGCACCGCGAAGCCAATACCCTGGGATCCAAATCCGCGTCTCTGGAGCTCACCCGCATTTCTGTTGACATGAAAGTACTCATCGAACAGATCCGCGAGCAGGTCCAGAACATCGAGTAGCACCATTCGCTACCAAATCTATAGCAAGAAACGCACAGTACGCATGGACTATCCAGGAAATCTCTTTGTAGTGGCTGCCCCCAGCGGGGCCGGAAAATCCAGCTTGGTGAAAGCCCTGATGGAACTGGATTCCCGCATCCAGCCTGCGGTGTCGCACACCACCCGCCCACCCCGCGGCCAGGAAAAGCACGGCAGGGAGTACTTTTTTCTCTCGCCCGAAGACTTCGATGGCATGGTGCTGCGCGACGCCTTCCTGGAGTGGGCGCATGTCCATGGCCACCGCTACGGCACCTCACGGCAAACCATTGAAGAGCGGGTGGCCACCGGCGCCGACGTGATTCTGGAGATCGACTTTCAGGGCGCCATCAACATCAAGCGGATTTTTGCCAATGCCGTGTTAATTTTCATCCTCCCGCCGAGTTGGGAAGAACTGCGCTCCCGCCTGCAGCGGCGCGGCGAGGACACGGCCGAGGTCATCGAATTAAGGCTTAAAAACGCCGCGACCGAGATGGCCCAGGCACGGGAATTCGACTTCGTTATAATCAATGAGTTGTTTGAGCGGGCAGTTTTCGACCTGAAAACCATTGTGCATGCCCAGCGGCTCAAGTTTTCGGCCCAACGGCGAGCCCGTGCCGAGACCTTCCAGGCCCTTCAAATTCCCTGAATTCATCGCTTTTCTCGTTATCGATCACACCGGAGATCCCCATGGCCCGCATTACCGTCGAAGACTGCCTCGAAAAAATCCCGAACCGCTTCCAACTGGTTCTGGCCGCCACATACCGCGCACGCATGCTCAGCCAAGGCCACGCCGCCAAGATCGAAAGCAAGAACAAGCCCGGCGTCACCGCCCTGCGTGAAATCGCCGAAGGCAAAGTTGGCCTGGAAATGTTGAAAAAAGTACCCACCTGAGCGGGGAATGATTCAGAAAAAAAGCACCGCATCGCGGTGCTTTTTTTGTTCCAGCCCCGATAAAGTCCACTTCTTTCACCTTTCCTCCCCGTCGCGATACATTTAAGGCATGAGCGCCATGCTTTCCCCGGTCATTTCCAGCAAATCAACGCCTGCGGCTGCCAACGCCGCTGCAGCGAGTTTTGCCGCGCTGACAGCCAAGCTGGACTACATGAGCGCCGCCGATATCGAAAATGTCCGCCGCGCCTATCGCTTTGCCGACGAGGCTCACTTGGGCCAGTTGCGTAACAGCGGCGAGCCTTACATCACCCACCCCATCGCCGTTGCCCAGCAGTGCGCGGAGTGGAAACTGGACGCGCAAGCGCTCATGGCCGCGTTGCTACATGACGCCATCGAGGACTGCGGCGTCACCAAACCGGAATTAATAGAGCGTTTTGGTGCGCCGGTAGCCGAACTGGTGGACGGTCTGACCAAGCTCGAGAAGCTTGAATTCAACACCCGCGAGGAAAACCAGGCCGAGTCATTCCGCAAAATGTTATTGGCCATGGCGCGCGATGTTCGGGTCATCCTGATCAAGCTGGCTGATCGAACCCACAATATGCGCACCTTGGGAGACGTGCCACGCGCCAAGTGGACACGGATCTCTCGCGAAACTCTCGATATCTATGCGCCCATCGCACACCGCCTGGGCCTGAATACGACGTACCGGGAACTGCAGGATCTATCCTTTCAGCATCTGCACCCTTGGCGCTACGCCACCTTGACCAAGGCACTGCAACGTGCCCGTGGCCGCCGGCGCGACGTGATCAAGCGGGTACAGGGCGAAGTCGAGTCCGCATTCGACAACGCCCACGTACCCGTTCACATCTCCGGCCGTGAAAAGACGCTTTACTCCATCTACCGGAAGATGGACGAAAAGCACTTGTCGTTCGCACAAGTCACCGATCTGTATGGTTTTCGGGTCATCGTGAAAGACCTCACCGCCTGCTATACGGCGATGGGCGTTTTGCACCAGCTCTACAAGCCCTTGCCCGGGAAGTTCAAGGACTACATCGCGATTCCGAAGATCAACGGCTACCAGTCGCTGCACACCACCCTGGTCGGCCCTTTCGGCACCAATATCGAATTCCAGATGCGTACCGAGGCCATGCACGTCGTAGCGGAATCCGGCGTTGCTGCGCATTGGCTATACAAAGCCACCGACCCTGACGGTGACGCTTCGCAAAGGCTGGGGGCGCAGTGGCTGCAGTCCCTTCTTGATATCCAGCATGAAACCCGGGATGCCGCCGAGTTCTGGGACCACGTGAAGATTGATCTCTTTCCAGAGGCAGTTTACGTATTCACGCCCAAAAGCCAGATCATGGCAATGCCGCGCGGCGCAACCATTGTGGACTTTGCCTATGCCATTCACAGTGACGTGGGGCACCGCGCCGTTGCGGCCAAGGTCAATGGTGAACAGGTGCCCTTGCGATCCGAACTGCACAACGGTGACGTGATTGAGATCATCACCGCGTCCGTCTCCAGCCCCAACCCCGGTTGGCTGGGCTTCGTGCGCACCGGCAAGGCACGCTCCAAGATACGTCATCACCTGAAAACCATGGCGCTTTCAGAGTCACAGGACCTTGGCGAAAAAATGCTGGCTCAGGCGCTGCGTGCCGAGGGCATTGAGCGTGACCGCCTGCCGGAAGACGACGAAGCCCATCACGCTACTTGGGAAAAGATTCTGCGCTTCACCGGTAACCGCTCCCGTGCAGATCTGCTGACCGACATCGGGTTAGGCAAGCGGATTGCCAGCATGGTGGCCAAACGCATCGTGACACTGCTCGCTGAAACCGGGGAAAAGCCCAACGCGTTGCTCATGAGCCGCGAACGCTATACCGCCCATGAATCGGTGTCACAAGGGGGATTGGTGATAGACGGCAGCGAAGGCGCTTCGGTGCAGTTCGCGCCCTGTTGCAAGCCGATCCCGGGCGATGGCATTGTGGGCTATCTGGGCCGGGGAGAAGGCCTGGTGATACACACCGACGACTGCGCCGTCGCCAAGCGCCTGCAGCACCGCGACAGCGAGCGCTTCATCGCCGTAGACTGGTCGGACGAGCCGGTGCGTACCTTTGAGACCAACCTGTTGGTCACTGTTTCCAACGGCAAGGGAGTGCTGGCGCGTGTGGCGGCCGCGCTGGCCAGTGCCGAGGCCGACATCACCCACGTCGACATGCAGCAGGAGCCTTCGCACGATGCGACCGATCTGCGCTTCGGTGTCGCCGTGCGTGACCGTATCCACCTGGCTTCTGCCCTGCGAAGCGTGAAGCGCACTCCTTCCGTGCTGAGAGTGCAACGGGCCAAGTCGACCGGCTAATCCGCCATCTTGTCGGGCGCCGGATAATCCACCTTCAAAATCTCAAGCGTCTGCATCCCTTGCGGTGTGACAAGGGTGACTTCATCACCCACTCTTGATTTGAGCAGCGCCCTGGCGACAGGCGATATCCAGCTGATCTGCCCCAAAGCGCTATTTGCCTCGTCGATACCCAGGATGGTCACGCAGCGCTCCGCGCCGCTGTCCTCGGCGTACGTCACCGTAGCGCCGAAAAACACCTGATCGCTGCCGTGGTGGAGGGAGGGATTGCTGACTTCGGCAATCTCCATTCTTTGCGTCAAAAACCGGATGCGCCTGTCAATTTCCCGCAGGCGCTTTTTACCGTAGTGATAGTCGCCGTTTTCGGAGCGGTCGCCGTTGCTGGCAGCCCAGTGGACGATTTCCACCATTTTGGGGCGCTCGTCATCGATCAGGTTCAGCAGTTCGCTGCGCAAGCGCTCATAGCCCTGCGGCGTGATGTAGTTTTTACCGCCAGCGGGCAGGGGCGCCGGCGCCAGCTCGTCGTCGTCCGGCTCGGTTTCTTTGGTAAAGGCTTTGTTCATACTCCGGCCACCATAGCATTCAAGGCCGCCGGACGCGAATGCCTCTAGAAATCTTCCATACCCAGCACGAGGGGATTTTCGGGCGTGTAATTCTTGCCCGCCACAACCATGTCTGCGGCCCGGGCGTGGATCATTTCTGCATCCTGTTCATAGGCCTTTTTCAGGGAATCCGACCCTGCCACGGCTCCGAAGAACTCCTCCATCGCCTCGCGGGAAATCCTCACTGGAATGAGGCTGCCCGCATGCGACAGGCTGAAACTGAGCCACTCGCCGTGGTCTTCGACATTCAATGATCCCATGTCACTCCTCCGGAATAAGGTTCGAGAATAGCGCAGCGCCTGTTGGGCGTACAGCCCGCCCGGCGCCACATAACCCTAGGGAAACCACTATCGCGCAGGTCGGGACACAAGAGAAGCGGGCTCAAAACGCCCTTCCGGAAAGAAAAATAGCCTAGAGACTTACGCCTCTAGGCTATTGAAATCACTTTAAAAGTGGTGCGGCTGGCAGGAATTGAACCCACGACCCCTTGGTTCGTAGCCAAGTACTCTATCCAACTGAGCTACAGCCGCTAAGCCTCAAATTATAGCTTATTTAAATGGTAGGGCGTGAGTGACTTGAACACTCGACCAAAGGATTATGAGTCCTCTGCTCTAACCAACTGAGCTAACGCCCCACACAAGAGAGCAATTGTAAGGGCCTACTTGCTGTGACTGAGGGCGGTACTGACCAGTTTGGACGTGATGTCGACAATCTGGATCATTTTTTCGTAGGGCATGCGCATGGGGCCTATCACCCCTAGCGTGCCCACAACCTGTCCGTCGACCTCGTAGGGGGCTGTTACCACGGACAATTCCTGATAAGGGATCACCTGGCTCTCACCGCCGATATAGATACGAATGCCCTCGGCCCGGCTTGAGACGTCGAGCAGACGCATCAGCTGCGCCTTTTGCTCAAAAAGGTCGAAAAGCTTGCGCAGGTTGCCCATGTCCCCTGAGAAATCGCTGACGGCCAGCAGGTTGCGCTCACCGGACACAACCACTTCGTCTCGCGACTCGATGGCTTCGGAGCTGACCTTGACTGCAGCCTGCATCAGCGCAGCAATTTCACCTCTGAGCGCTTCAACTTCGTTCTGAAGACGTTCACGTACTTCCTCGATTGCCATGCCGGCATAGTGCGAATTAAGAAAATTGGCAGCCTCTATCAATTGCGACTGCGTGTAATCGGTCTCGGTAAAGATAACGCGGTTCTGCACGTCACCGTCCGGCGAGACGATGATCACAAGAAACCGCTTTTCGGACAGGCGCAAGAACTCAATATGGCGGAAAACTGAAGTACGCCGCGGCGCCATGACCACACCAACGAATTGCGAGAGGCTGGACAGCATATGGGCCGCATTGCTGAGTACTTTTTGCGGCTGGTCGGGCGCCAACCGGGGCGCCCCGATCTGGCCGGATGCAGTGAAAGGGTCACGCTGCGTAGTCAGCATGGTGTCGACGAAAAGGCGATAACCCCTGGCCGTGGGTATACGGCCCGCTGAAGTGTGGGGGCTGACAATCAAGCCCAATTCCTCCAGATCACTCATCACATTGCGAATAGTGGCAGGAGACAGTTCAAGTCCGGAGGCTTTCGACAGCGTGCGCGAACCCACCGGCTGGCCGTCGGCAATATAGCGCTCAACCAGCGCTTTCAGCAGCAACCGGGCACGATCATCAAGCATGGCGTCATTCTACGAAGCTTCGGTCACCATGTTGTGATGTAATTTACCGATGAAGTCGCAATTCCGTCATGTCGCATTGATCGGCAAGTACCACGCTCAAGGTTCCCGGTCGGCGTTGGAGGACATCGCGCATTTCCTGGGCACCCAGGGTTGTGATGTCGCGATAGAGCAGGACACCGCCAGTAATACCGGCCTGACGCAATTTCCAACTCTTGATGCAGCCGGAATTGGCGCCCATTGTGACCTTGCCCTGGTAGTCGGGGGCGACGGCACCATGCTGGGCATAGGCCGGCTGCTGGCCCAGTTCGGAATTCCCCTGGTGGGTATTAACCAGGGCCGGCTTGGCTTCATCACCGACATCGCCTTTGAGGACTACCAGAACACGCTGATTCCCATGCTGCGCGGCGAATATGAAGAAGACCGCCGCTGGATGATGCAGGCCAAGGTTGTGCGGGACGGCCGTTGCGTCTTCAGCGCCACCGCCATGAACGACGTCGTCGTCAATCGCGGTGCAACCGCCGGCATGGTGGAGCTTCGTGTGGAAGTGGATGGCCGTTTTGTGGCGAACCAGCGCGCGGACGGCCTGATCATCGCCTCGCCGACCGGCTCCACAGCCTATGCACTTTCGGCTGGCGGCCCTCTGCTGCATCCCTCTATCGCAGGCTGGGTGCTGGCTCCTATCGCCCCGCATACCCTCTCCAACAGACCCATCGTACTGTCGGATTCCGGGGAAATCACGATTGAAGTCGTTGCCGGCCGGGATGCCAGCGCCAACTTCGACATGCAGTCCCTGGCCAGCCTGTTGCATGGTGACCGCATCACTGTCCGGCGCTCAGAGCATCAAATGCGTTTCCTGCACCCCAAGGGCTGGAGCTATTTCGACACCCTGCGCAAGAAACTTCACTGGAATGAAGGCGTGGCCTGAACGGCCCGTGTCCAAGTTATGAGCCTCAAAAGCATCTCTCTTCGCAATTTCGTCATCGTGCATGCACTCGAACTGGATTTATCCGGCGGATTCACGGTGCTTACGGGTGAAACCGGGGCGGGCAAGTCCATCTTGATTGACGCCCTTCAGTTAGCCCTGGGGGCGCGTGCTGACGCCGGCGTGGTGCGTGAAGGCGCTGCACGCTGCGAAATCAGCGCGGAATTCGATAGCCCCACAGGCCTGGTCACCTGGCTGGAAGAAGCCGGTTTCGACCGCGGTGAGACCTTGCTGCTACGCAGGACCATTGATGCGCAGGGCAAGAGCCGGGCCTGGATCAACGGAAGCGCCGCGACGGCGGGACAACTCAAAGAGATCGCCGATCGGCTGGTGGATATTCACGGCCAGCACGCCTGGCAGAGCCTGACGCGGGCCGATGCGGTGCGCGGCCTGCTGGACTCCTATGCGGAAGTCTCCACTGGAGAACTGTCGCGCCGCTGGCAGCAGTGGCGACTTGCCCAAAAAACGTTAAGCGACGCACGCGATGCGCAGGACAACCTGCAGCGCGAACGTGAGCGCCTTTCCTGGCAGATCAGCGAGTTGAACAAGCTGGCGCCCGGCGCCGACGAGTGGGATGACCTCAATGCCCAGCACGGGCGCCTGTCGAATGCGCAGGCTTTGCGCGACGCCGTGCAAACAGCCGTCGATGCACTGCAGGACGCCGACGAAAACGGCACCGCATTGCTCGGGCGAGCCATCACGTCATTGCAAAGCCAGGAGCACATCGAGCCCGAGTTCAGGGGAATCGTTGAAGTACTGAACGGCGCAATGGCCCAGATGGAAGACGCGGTCCATTCGCTCAATGGGTACGCCAGGCATGCCGAACTGGAACCCCAGCGTCTTGCGGAATTGGACGAACGCCTCTCCCTGTGGGTCAGCCTGGCACGGCGCTACAAACGCACCCCGGCAGAATTGCCTGAACTGCTTGCGTCCTGGCAGGCTGAGCTGCAAAAGCTCGATGAAGCGGCGGACTTGGTGCAGCTGGAAAAGAATGAGAGCCAGGCGAAATCGGCTTATCTTGAAGAAGCCGGCCAGATATCCAAATCGCGCGGCAAGGCTGCACCCAAACTGGCCAAAGCCATCACCCTGGCCATGCAAGGGCTGGGCATGCAAGGTGGAAAATTTGACGTCGCACTCACCAAACTTGAGCAACCGGCCCAACATGGACTGGAGCAGGCCGAATTCCTGGTGGCGGGCCATAGCGGCAGCACGCCACGACCTGTCGGCAAGGTCGCTTCCGGTGGCGAGTTGTCGCGAATTGCATTGGCCATAGCAGTCACCACAAGCCAGCTGGGACAGGCACAAACACTCATCTTCGACGAGGTTGATTCCGGGGTCGGCGGCGCCGTCGCAGAGACCGTTGGCCGCCTGATGAAGCAATTGGGCAAGGACCGTCAGGTCATGGCGGTGACCCACTTGCCCCAGGTCGCAGCGTGTGCCGACCAGCACCTCGTGGTCGCCAAACGCGCCGAAAACGGCGCCACGCTCAGCACGGTAGACCACGTAAATGGAGAGCAGCGCGTGGCTGAAGTAGCCCGCATGCTCGGCGGCGAACGGCTTTCAGGCACCACACTGGCGCATGCCAAGGAAATGCTGGGGGAGTGATGGCTACGCTGGAAATGGTCCTCATCACCGGCATGTCGGGTTCCGGTAAATCCGTGGCCCTGCATGCACTCGAAGACGCCGGCTACTACTGCGTCGACAACCTGCCCCCTGAGCTGCTGACCCCTTTTGTTGCACTGGAGCAGCAGCACGGCGCATCAAAAGTTGCGATTGCCATGGACGTTCGAAGCGCAACATCGCTGCCGCTGGTGCCCCAGCAATTGAGGCAACTGCGCGACTCCGGTATAGCCGTGCAATCCCTTTTCCTCGATGCCAATACGGAAACGCTGGTGCGCCGCTTCTCGGAGACGCGGCGCCTGCATCCCCTGTCCCGCATTGACGCCTCCGACCAGCACCGGGCTCTGGTAGACGCCATCGAACTGGAGCGCGAGCTGCTGGGTGAAATGCGGGAGCAGGCGCACGTCCTTGACACCAGCATGATCCGGTCTTCGCAGTTACAGGGCTATGTGAAGTCGCTCATCTCCGCGCCAAGCACCCAATTGACGCTGGTCTTCGAATCGTTTGCGTTCAAGCGGGGCGTACCGCTGGACGCTGACTATGTGTTCGATGTGCGCATGCTGCCCAACCCCCACTATGAATCGGGCCTTCGCCACTTGACCGGGCTCGATCAGCCTGTGGCGGACTACCTCAAGGCTCATGCGGAGGTGGGCGACATGTTCAGCCACATCGCGCAGTTCCTCAACCACTGGCTTCAGGCACTGGTGCGTGACCATCGCAGCTATGTGACGGTAGCGATCGGCTGCACCGGCGGACAGCACCGTTCGGTCTATCTGGTCGAAGAGTTCGCCGCCGCATTCGGCAACCAGTGGCGCACCTTGAAGCGGCATCGCGAGCTGGATGCCGCGTAGGGCTAAGCCTGTCCCAGCAGTTTGCGTATAGGCGCTGGCAGCCCCAGTGCGGGCCAATCGGCAGGGCTAAACCATGCGCCCGGCCGATCGGTGGAAATCATTGATCTGGGCAGAGATTGGCCCGCCCGAAAACCTGCGATCCACGGCGACAGATGCAGGTCCTTGTGCGTCAGCACATGAACAAAATGCGGCAGTGCTTCCAGCCTCGAGTGCATCGACGGCGGCAATTGCGCTTTCAGATCATCGTCGCTTTCAAAGACGGGCAAGCAATAGAGCCCACCCCAAACGCCCCGGCCAGGGCGTTTTTCGAGCCATACCGAACCATCCGGCCGCTGAGCCCACAGCAGACTCAGCGCCTGCGCGCTGCGCTTGAGTTTTCGTGTTTTGACAGGGTACCTGCCGGGGTCTCCAGCAGCAAAGCCGCGGCAGAGCTTTTGCACAGGGCACAGGAGACACTGCGGCTGGCGGCCCGAGCAGACCGTGGCGCCAAGGTCCATCAGCCCCTGGGTGTAGCGCGGCATGGTTTCATGCAAGTCATGGTCAGGCAGCAATTCAACCGCTTTGTTCCACAGCGCCCGCTCATTGGCGCTTTGCGCCAAGTCAGCGGAGAACCCTAACACCCGCGTCAATACGCGCTTGACGTTGCCGTCAAGAATTGCCACGCGCTCTGCGAAGCAAAACGACGCAATCGCCGCAGCTGTTGATCTGCCTATTCCAGGCAAGGTTTGCAATTGCTCCGCAGTTTGCGGAAACCGTCCCCCGTGCAGGGACATGACGTCCTGTGCGCACCGGTGCAGGTTGCGTGCACGGCTGTAGTAGCCCAGACCGCTCCATAAGCCCAACACGTCGTCTTCATCAGCAGCAGCCAACTCGCTGACGGTAGGAAAGCGTTCAAGAAATCGGGCGTAGTAGTCCAGAACCGTTGTGACCTGGGTCTGCTGAAGCATGATTTCAGACAGCCACACGCGATAAGGATCGCGCGTGTTCTGCCAGGGCAGAGTGTTTCGGCCGTGTGTGCTTTGCCAGCGCACAATCTCGCCGGAAAATCCGGCCAATGCATGGCGGCCTGCTTGAGTTACCACCGGCGCCCCGTCCCGCCACAAAAATTCAAGGGAATTGCAGGAGCCACCAACGCTCAGGCGGCCTCGCGCACGGCTGCATTTTCAGCGGCAGCTGTGCTTTGCGCTTTATCCTGCGCTGAAGCGCCGCCCATGAGATGAGAGGTCAGTTCAGTGAGCTTGGTGTCCAGTTCATTGAGCACACTTTCCTGAGCATCAATTTCGGCGATCCGCTCGTCCAGGCCGGACGCGGCTTGCTGGATGCGCTCAATGGCCTCAAGCCGGCGCCCGAAATTACGGCGCCTCTCGCGCAGCTGAGCATCCAGTTGCGATGCCGCCGACTTGTTCCAGAGCTCCACCTCGCCAAGCGCGGTTTCATAGACCACGCGCAGACGTGTAGCCAAGGCCCGTACGAGGCGTTCAGAGAATTCCGGCTGCGAAAGCTTCAGCACATTTGCCACCCCAAGGTACTGAAGGTGACTGCGCTCTATCAATTCCAGATCGTGCTCGTAGCGGACCAGCTCAGGCTCTTTGGGGGCCTGCAGCGAAAAGCTGAACTCGGCATTGAGCTGCCGGAAAGAAGCCGTGAGCATGGACTGGATTTCGCCGCTCAGAACCTGCGATTTCTGCAAGCCTTCGCGCAGGCGCGAGAAAGTCTGGGAGTAAGCTTTTTTGACGCCCAGTTTGATGCCCGGCTGTTTCAGTGCATGCGTCAATTCCGCCAGTTCAGCTTTCAGGGTCGGCGTGCTGAGCAGATTGAACATTTCACGTAGCAATTTGAGATGCACCGAGCGCACCGCCTGGATCTTCGCGCCACTGGTATCGAATTCGGACTGCTCCTGCTCGATGCGGCTGCGCATATGCTTGATCACCGAAACGTTTTTGCCTCTTAGACCGCGCAACTCGATCATCTGCTCGGCCAGGTCGCGCCGGCGGATGTGCATGGCCCGCCCGGCTTCCGTCCGGAGTTCGCCAATGCCGCCGGCCACCGCGGTGCGCAGAATTTTCTGGCGCTGGCCCATCACACCCTGCCCCAGCGCAAGTTCAAGCGCTGGCAGGTGGCTGGCTTCCAGCAGTGTCTTGTCACGTGTGACCTTGGCGACCAACCCCTTCTGCGCCGAGACCGGGATGACCTGGCTCTCTGGCAGGCCAAGAATTTCAGCCGACGTTGCACGTTGCCTGTCGATTTGGGCCTGCACCTGTTCAGGCGTGCTGAGGGAATCCCAGAGGGTGTCGATCTTGTTGAGCACGACCAGTCGTGCATCGGTGCCATCACCGTCAGTGATCAGGTGCTCGCGCCAGATCGCCAAGTCGGATTTGGTGACGCCGGTGTCGGCAGCAAGAATGAACACGACGGCGTGCGCCTGGGGAATCAGGCTCACAGTCAGCTCAGGCTCCGCACCGATCGCGTTCAGTCCGGGCGTGTCCAGGATCACCAGGCCTTGCTTGAGCAGCGGATGCGCGATATTGATCAGCGCATGGCGCCACTTGGGTACTTCGACGAGGCCGTCAGCGCCGGTCAGCGGGTTGTCTTCAGGGCTGTTGTCATGCCAAAAGCCCAGCGCACGCGCTTCGTCTTTGGTGACATGCCGGACTTCGGCGACCTTTTCAAGCGCCTGCGCCAGCTGGGCCGGGTCGTTGACATCCAGGTCCAGCCGCGTCCATTTCTCGGGCACCGCGCGCCACTCCATCAGCGCCTGTTTCTGCAAACGCGTCTCGATGGGCAAGAGGCGCAGGCAGGGCGGCACGTCCGCGTCGTAACCCAGCTCGGTCGGGCACATGGTCGTGCGGCCGGCGCTTGCCGGCATGATGCGGCGGCCATAGCCGGCAAAAAAGATCGCGTTGATCAATTCGGACTTGCCGCGGGAAAACTCCGCCACGAAAGCCACCATGACCTTGTCGGAACGCACCTGTGACTCAAGCCGCTGCAGACGCTCCTCGACCGCCGCATCGAGCAAGTCATGGTCTTTCATCCACTCGGCAAGCAGCTTCAGGCGCAGTGCAAATTCGCGCCGCCATGCGCCATGCTGGTCAAATTGTTCGTTAAAAGACATCGGTCTTCCGTTAAGTTGGTCGGTCAATATAGCATCGCCCACTGTAAAGAGCCATTGGCGCGTGTACGTAGCATTGGCTCAAGGTTTTTGGCAGTTCACGCAATAAAACGTCGAGCGCTGGCCTTGCCGGATGCTTTTGACCGTCGCAGCGCACACCCGGCAGGGCTGGCCGGCACGGTCATACACCATCGCTTCCAGCTGGAAATAGCCCGACTCCCCCTGTGCATTCGAGAAATCCCGCAGGGTGCTTCCGCCCTTTGTAACAGCCTGTGCCAGCACCTTCCGGATGGCGCCGTGGAGTAACGCCGCGCGTGGCTTGCTGATCTTGCTGGCCCGCGTCGTGGGGCGTATGCCCGCCAGGAAAAGGGCCTCGGAGGCGTAAATATTGCCGACACCCACCACCGCCTCGCCGCCCAGCAATACCTGCTTGATGGCGGTATTTCGCAGTTTTAGCGCCCGGTGAAAGGCTGCGGCGTCAAAAGCGTCGCTCAGCGGCTCGACACCCAGCCGCCCAAGCAGTTTTTGGGCGACCGGCGCGTTTTCATCGCGCGCATAAACCACCGCGCCAAATCGCCGCGGATCGTTCAGGCGCAGGGTTCCAAGGCTGGTTGCCATCTCAAAGTGATCGTGCTTGCCCGGCGCCGGAAAGCCGGCGCCAAAGCTCACGCTGCCGGACATTCCAAGATGAATCATCAACAGGCCATCACTGAGGTCGACCAGCAGGTACTTCCCGCGCCGGCGCACCGCCAGCACCTGCTGGCCAACCAGCAGCGCCGGCCTGCAGCCCAGGGGCCAGCGCAGGGGTTTTCCCAACTGCACGCTCTCAATACGGGCACCGGCGATGCGGTCCGCGAAACTCAGGCGGGTAACTTCGACTTCTGGCAGTTCAGGCATAGGCTCACATGTTTTGGACGCCGGTCATTAGCACCACGCCCTCGCAGGTTTTGAATGTCGCGAATTTCGCTCGAATTGGTGAACACGACGGCCCCCGCCCGGCAGGAAGCCCCGTAAAGATCGCCCACCCGGCAGGGTAAAGCGGAAGCATCAATTATCATGGTTCGATGAAGAAAAAACTTGGCTTTGCCATCTGCGCCCTGTGGCTGGCTGCACCCCTGGTTCTAGCGCAATCGGCCGCGCAATCCACCGAACCCTTGCTGGCGGCACCTTCAACCCTTGCCGAAGCCAAAGCAGCGCAGGAGGTGGCTCCCTCATCAATGCTTGACGGCGCCTTGTTCTACCAGGTGCTGGTGGGCGAGATGAGTTTGCAGGAAGGCGAGCCCGCTGCGGGCTTTGAACTCATGCTGGACGCCGCCCGAAAAACGGGCGACGCCCAGCTTTACCAGCGCGCCACGGATATTGCGCTGCAATCCCGTTCCGGCGACGCCGCCTTGCAGGCCGCCCGCGCCTGGAAGCAGGACCAGCCCACCTCTCGCGAAGCCAATCGTTATGTCCTGCAAATTCTGGTGGCCCTCAACCGGATCACCGACACGGCCGAGCCCCTGCAGACTGAAATCCGGCTCGCGCCCGACATCGAACGGCCCGCGGTTCTTGCCGCCGTGCCGCGTGCCTACGCTCGCGTAGCGGACAAAAAACTGGCCAGCACGGTCGTTGAGGGCGCGCTGGCCGACTACCTCGGCAATGCCGCGACCGCCAGCGCCGCCTGGACGGCAGTAGGACGTATGCGACTTGCGGCGGGCGACAGCAGCGGCGCACTGGCTGCCGCCCAACGTGGGCAGGCAGCTTCACCCCGAGCAGAAGGTCCGGCGCTGGTGGCGCTGGAGTTGATGGACCCGAAGCAACCCGAAGCCGAAGCCGTGGTCCGCAATTACTTCGAAGGCAACCCCAAGGCCATGGCCGAGATCCGGATGGGTTATGCCCGTGCCCTGCTCGACAGCCAGCGCTACGCCGAGGCAAGCGCCCAGTTGCTGGTAGTGACACGCGAAAAGCCCGAACTTCCCGAGGGATGGCTGGTTCTGGGCTCGCTGCAGCTGCAAGACAACCAGTTGGCGCAGGCGCAAACCTCGCTTGAGCGTTATGTCACGCTGGCCCAGCAACAGTCCTCAGAAGGCGAACGGAACCGGGGCCTCGCCCAGGCCTACCTCTCACTCTCTCAATTGGCGGAAAAACGAAAGGACTTCGCGGCGGCGGAAAGCTGGCTGGCCAAGATCGAGAACTCCTCTGACCTGGCCCTGGCGCAAACCCGGCGCGCCTCTATCCTGGCCAGCCAGGGCAAGCTGGCAGAAGGCCGCCGGTTGCTGCAGTCCCTGCCCGAACGCAATCCGGCGGACGCGAGAGTGAAACTGAACGCGGAAGTCGGCCTGCTGCGCGAGTTCAAGCAGTACAAGCTCGCCCACGAAGTGCTGGCGCAGGCCTTGGTTAAAAACCCGGACGATCCTGAGTTGCTTTACGACCAGGCCATGATGGCCGAAAAGATCGAAAACCTGGACGAGATGGAGCGCCTGCTGCGCAAGGTCATCCAGGTCAAGCCCGACCACCACCACGCCTACAACGCCCTCGGGTATTCGTTTGCGGACCGCAATGTGCGCCTGCCGGAAGCCCGGGAGTTAATCAAAAAAGCGCTTGAATTCGCTCCTGCTGATCCCTTCATCCGCGACAGCCTGGGCTGGGTGGAATTCCGCATGGGCAACAACGCCGAAGCCGTGCAGATCTTTGAGGCTGCTTACAAAGCCAAACCCGATGCCGAGATCGCGGCGCATTTCGGCGAAGTGCTCTGGGCCATGGGCCAGCGCGACCGCGCCATCGCCATCTGGAAAGAAGGCCGGCTGCTCAACCCTGAAAATGAAACGCTGCTCGAGACGCTCAAGCGCCTGCGCGTGAAGCTGTAACCTGAAAGCGACTCTTGCAGCTCCTCCTTCTTCGCATGCGATCGGCTCGCCGGTTTTTTGTCTGCACCAGCTTTTTTGCTATATTTTTGATAGCAGGTTGCGCACAACTACCAAGGGCTGCAGGCCAAAATGGCTTGATAGATGAGTATTGGGCCGGCCGCATAAGCCTGCAGGTGCACAGTGAGCCCGCACAATCTTTTTCCGCCAGCTTCGAACTCAAGGGCCAGCCCGAGCAGGGTGAACTCAAGCTGGTCAGCCCCTTGGGCAGCGTCCTGGGCGTGCTCCGCTGGTCACCCGGCGAGGCGGTGCTGGATTCAGGCAATGGCAAGGTGCAGCGATATTCTTCCGTCGACGACCTGATGGCCCAAGCCACGGGTACCGCCGTCCCGATCGCGGCGCTGTTCGCCTGGCTGCTGGGCGATCCCGTCAGCGTCAGTGGCTGGTCCGCAGATCTTTCGCGCCACGGCGAAGGCCGCATTTCAGCCAAAAGAATTCAACCCGCCCCACAAGCCGACCTGCGCGTCGTACTCGACCGGTAAAACCAGCATCGCCTTCACCGCAGTCATCTGCGCACCAGCCGCCGCCTTGTCATGACCTCTTCCCCGTCCTCTGCCCAACCTGCTTCACGCGCCACCAGGGCGCTCAAAGCCCTTTACGACGTCGCTGCGCCCGCCAAACTCAACCTGTTCCTGCACATCACAGGCCGCCGGCCCGACGGCTACCACCTGCTGCAATCGGTGTTCATGCTGATCGACTGGTGCGACACCCTGCACTTCGAGTTGCGCACCGACGGCCAGATCAGCCGTGAAGACCTGGATGATTCCAGTCAGGCCGACGGCGCAGGGATAGACCTGCCCGCCGAAGACCTCGCCGTGCGGGCCGCCCGGGCGCTGCAGGCCGCCTGCGGCACCTCGCTGGGGGTTCATATCGGCCTGCAAAAACGGATTCCTTCGCAAGCCGGCATGGGCGGTGGCTCCTCCGACGCAGCCAGTTGTTTGCTGGCGCTCCAGCGGCTGTGGGGCGTCAGCCTCCCTCCACAAGAACTGAACGCCATCGCCCTGGCGCTGGGTGCGGATGTGCCCTTTTTCCTCTCGGGCGGCCACGCCTGGGTGGAGGGCATAGGCGAAAAAATCACACCCCTGGCCTTGCCGCCAGCCCGCTTCGTGGTGATGAAACCGTCTGCAGGGCTGCCGACGCAGGGTATTTTCAGCGCCCCTGGGCTCAAACGTGACACAGAAACTGCTACAATCCAAGGCTTTGCTGCAAATGCTGAAGGCCAGTTGAAATCAGTCGATTTCAGTTTTGGCCGCAACGACTTGCAGCCGGTAGCGCAACAGATGTGCCCGCAGATTGGCCAGTCGCTTGACTGGCTTGAACGCAAGGGGCTTCGGGGGCGAATGACCGGCTCCGGAAGTGCTGTATTTGCGCAACTGCTGCACGAGGCAGATTTGCCGGACTTATCAGGTTTGCCTGATGGCTGGAAAATCCGCAAATGCAGTAATTTGGAGGCGCATCCACTGGCCGGTTGGTAAAATAGCCGCTCTTGAAAATGCGTTTCCAAGCGACCTAAATGAAAAGTTTATAGGTCTGTTGTTGGCAACAACAACTGTCCTGTGTAGGGGTGTCGCCAAGCTGGTTAAGGCACCGGATTTTGATTCCGGCATTCGCAGGTTCGAATCCTTCCACCCCTGCCAAATTT
>JAJKJM010000009.1 GCA_021153985.1 Polaromonas sp. | reverse complement strand
TATGCGTATGGCAGCAGACCCTGCCTTGGCTGCGCTCTCTAAAACACCTCCTTACAAGCACGGTGAAGCTGGTTAGACTCTCGCTAAATTCCGGATCGCGCCCACCATGACGACCCCTGCCAACACTTCCGCCACGCCCTACGGCACGCTGCCGCCGTCGTCTACCCCTGGTACGCCGCCCGTGCGCAAGCCGGTGAGCCTGCCGCGCCTGCGCGAAATGCAGGCGCATGGCGAAAAGATCACCATGCTGACGGCCTACGACGCCACGTTTGCGGCTGTGGCCGACGCCGCCGGTGTCGAATGCATTCTGGTGGGTGATTCGCTCGGCATGGTCTGCCAGGGCCTGACCAGCACTGTTGGCGTAACGCTCGAAACCATGCGCCACCATACCGAGTGCGTGGCCAACGGCTTGCGCCGCTCGCAGGCCACGGCCTGGCTGATCGGTGACCTGCCCTTCGGCAGTTATCACGAATCCAGAGAGCAGGCGCTGCGCAGCGCCACGGTGTTGATGCAGGCCGGCGCGCACATGGTCAAGCTTGAAGGCGGCGGCTGGACCACCGAGACCGTACGCTTTCTGGTTGAGCGCGGCATCCCCGTTTGCGCCCACCTGGGCCTGACGCCGCAAACCGTGCATGCACTGGGCGGTTACCGCGTGCAGGGCAAGGGCGACGAAGCCGCCGCCACCATGACGCGCCACGCACGCGAATTGCAAGACGCCGGCGCGGCCATGCTGGTGCTGGAGATGGTGCCTGCCGCCCTGTCGGCCACACTCACGCAGGAACTCACACACTGCGCCACCATTGGCATTGGCGCGGGCAACGGTTGCGCAGGCCAGGTGCTGGTGCTGCACGACATGCTGGGCATGAACCTGGGCAAGATGCCAAAGTTTGTGCGCAACTTCATGGAAGGCCCGGACAACAAAACCGCCAGCGTGCGCGGCGCCATGGAAGCCTATGTACGCGCCGTGAAAGACGGCAGCTTTCCGGTGAATGCCACCCATGCGTGGTGATATTTCTTGCTCCTTCCCCCAGCGGGGGAAGGAGTAACTTCCAAGGAGAACAAATAATGCAGATCGTCCACACCATCCCGGAGCTGCGCGAGGCCCTCAGCCCGTTCAAGCGCCCATCTTTCGTGCCCACCATGGGCAACTTGCACGACGGCCACATCGCCCTCGTCAAACAGGCCAAGCCGCTGGGCGACGTGAGCGTTTCCAGCATTTTCGTGAACCGCCTGCAGTTCGCGCCGCATGAAGACTTCGACAGCTACCCGCGCACGCTGGACGCCGATGCCGAGCGCCTGAAGGCGGCCGGCTGCAACGTGCTGTTTGCCCCGCTGGAAAAACACCTCTACCCCGAGCCGCAAAGCTACAAGGTGCACCCCGCCACCGACATCAGCGACATTTTGGAAGGCCACTTCAGGCCCGGTTTTTTTATCGGCGTCAGTACCGTGGTGCTCAAGCTCTTTTCCTGCGTGTTTGCCGGCATGCCCACGGGCGTGGCCGCTTTCGGCAAGAAGGACTACCAGCAGGTGATGGTGGTGCGGCGCATGGTGCAGCAGTTTGCGCTGCCGATCGAAATCCTGGCCGGAGAAACCCAGCGCGCCGAAGACGGCCTGGCACTCTCGTCACGCAACGGCTACCTGAACGCCGCCCAGCGCGCCGAGGCGGTGGAGCTTTCAAAAGCGATACGCGCCCTGGGCGAGGCCGCCCGCGCCACCAGCACACCCGACCTGCCCGCGCTGGAGGCGCAGGCCATGCAGGCGCTGGCCCGCCGCGGCTGGAAGCCCGACTACCTCACCGTGCGCCGCCGCGCCGACCTGCTGGTGCCGCACGGCCCGCTGGCCGATGTGCCGCTGGTGGTGCTGGGCGCGGCCAAGCTGGGCAGCACGCGGCTGATCGACAACCTGGAAATCTAGTTGCGCCCGGCACGACACTTTTGTGCCGGACCGGATTTGCTCCTTTTTTGATAGCTGCTGGCCCAATCGCCATATGGGCCAGAGGCCAATTTTATTAAAAATCCATGCACATCACTCCCGTAGACCCGCAATCGGCCGCTGCACAGGCCTTGATCGCGCAGTCGGACGCCTATATGGCGGCACTCTATCCCGCCGAGAGCAACCACCTGGAAAGTCCCACGGCGCTCAGCCAGCGCAACGTGCTGTTTGTGGGCGCCCACATTGATGGCGAACTGGCCGGTTGCGGCGCCGTGAAGACACTGGATGACGACGGGCGTTACGGCGAGATCAAGCGCGTTTTTGTGCTCGAACAGCATCGCGGCAAGGGACTGTCCAAAGCCATCATGCAAAAGCTGGAAGCGCATCTTCAGGCCACCGGCGTGCGCCTGGCCCGGCTGGAGACGGGTATTCACCAGCCCGAAGCGCTGGGCTTGTACGCGCGGATGGGCTATGTGCCGCGCGAGCCGTTTGGCGGGTATGCGCACGACCCCTTGAGCGTCTTCATGGAAAAACCGCTGGCATGAGCACTGTCTCCGTCCACCTCGCCGCCCTGCCCGACCTGCCGGCCGTCGCCGCGCTGTTTGACGCCTACCGGCAGTTTTACGAACAGCCGGCCGATGCGGCGCGGGCGCTGCAGTTCATCGGGGACCGCATGCGCAACCAGGAGTCGGTCATCCTGGTGGCGCAAGCGGCGGATGCAGGCGATGCCCTCGTCGGCTTCTGCCAGTTGTACCCGAGCTTCTGCTCGGTCATCGCCCAGCCCATCTACACGCTCTACGATTTGTATGTGGCACCGCAAGCCCGCAAGACAGGCGCCGGCCGCGCGCTGATGCAGGCGGCGCACGGGCACGCGCAGGCCAACGGATTTGCCCGGCTGGACCTCACCACCGCCCGGACCAACCACGCGGCGCAAGCGCTGTATGAGTCGCTGGGCTGGGTGCGGGACGATGTCTTCCTGGCCTACAACAAGCCGGTTGCCCTGACCTGACGCGCGCTTGCTCCGGCGGCCTACGCCGCGGGCTAAAGCGCTGCGGTATAAAAGACCGTCGTCCCCAGGTCTTACTGTTTGCAGGAGTGCACCATGGCCATCCCTCACGCCGCTTCCGGGCAAGTTATTGACATTCAACCTTTGACCGGCCAGTTGCTGGACGCCCGGACCGTCGCCCTGTTCAAAAGCGACGAACTCGAAGTCATGCGCCTCATCCTGCCGGCGGGCAAAACCATACCGCCACACCATGTCGGCGGCGAGCTGACGGTGCAATGCCTCGAAGGTGAAGTGGCCTTCACCGCCCAGGGACAGACCCAGCCCATGAAAGCCGGCCAGTTGCTGTGGCTGGAGGGTGGTGTCGAATACAGCGTGGCGGCGTTGAGGGACTCGTCGCTGCTGGTGACGCTGCATTTGTGCAACTAGGGCTGGCCCCTAGGCAAGCCGCCCGCGCTTGAATCTGAAACGGCGTGAGCCCGCAGGACACGTGAAGGTTCTTTGGCCAGCCGCTAAAGTTTTTTAGATCTTTTAGGGCCCTGGCCCAATATCCACCTTGGCAAGCAGCTATCAATTACATAGCAAGGCAGCCAACCGGGATCGTCAGGCCAGTTCAGCCGTCGGTCCGCGGCCCATCAGCGCCGCAACGGCTTCCGCTGGCTTGAGCTTGCCGTCCAGCAGGGCCACCACGCTTTGCGCGATCGGCATTTCAACGCCCAGCCCGGCGGCGCGCTGCACCACGGTGCGAGCGCAATACACGCCTTCGGCCACATGACCCAGTGAATCGACGGCTTGCGCCAGCGTTTTGCCCTCGGCCAGCAGCAGCCCCACCTTGCGGTTGCGGCTGAGGTCGCCGGTGGCGGTCAACACCAGGTCGCCCAGGCCCGACAGGCCCGTGAAGGTTTCGGCCCGTGCGCCCAGCGCCACACCCAGGCGCGTCATTTCGGCCAGGCCGCGCGTGATGAGCGCGGCGCGGGCGTTCAGGCCCAGCTGCAGGCCGTCGCACAGCCCGGTGGCGATCGCCAGAACGTTCTTGACGGCGCCGCCCACTTCGACGCCGACGACGTCGTCATTGGCGTAGACACGCAGCGTGGCGCTGTGAAAGGCGGCGACGAGGGCGTCACGCACCTCGGCGTGCTCACTCGCAGCCACCAGTGCCGTCGGCTGGCCCCGGGCGACTTCCAGCGCAAAGCTGGGGCCGCTGAGCACGCCCGCTCTTAAATTGATAGCAGCCTGTGCACGTATTTCATGGACCATCAGCCCAAATGGTGCAAAAGAAGTGGCTGAAGGCGTGTCGAGAGGCGCCTCAAAACCCTTGCTCAGCCAGGCCACCGGCACGCTGGCGTGCTGCAGGCTTTGCAGCATGGTGCGGGCTGCCGACACCGGCGTGGCCAGGATGATGAGGTCTTGCCCGGAGACCGCTTGCGCCAGCGGTACATCGCCGCCTTGCAGCAGCAGGCTGTCAGGCAACACGACACCGGGCAGGTAGCGGTGGTTGATACGGCCGGCCTGCAGGTTTTTGACCAGGCCGGCATCGCGCGCCCACAGCGTGACCTGGTGGCGGGCCGCGCTGCTGACGGCCATGGCCGTACCCCAGGCGCCCGCGCCTATGACCAGTATTTTCATGAGGGTGTCACGAACGTCACGAAGGAATCACGAAGAAAGAAAGCCGGGACGCGTATCCCGGCAGGCCATCAAACGATGATTTGCGGTGCGGCCGGCTCGGCTGCAGCCTGGGCCTGCTGCTGCTCGTACATGGCCTGGAAGTTGATTTCCGCCATGTGCACGGGCGGGAAGCCGCCGCGCTGGATCACGTCGGCCACGTTGCCACGCAAGTAGGGGTAAACGATCTGCGGGCAAGCAATGCCCAGGATCGCGCCCATCTGCTCGGCAGGGACATTGCGGATTTCAAAAATGCCGGCTTGCTTGGCTTCGACCAGGAACACGGTCTTGTCGGCAATCTTGGTCTGCACGGTGGCGGTGACGGAAACTTCAAACAGGCCCTCGGCCACAGGCGTGGCGTCCACACCCAGCTGGATGTCCACGGCAGGCTGCTCGGGGTTCAGCAGGATTTCGGGCGAATTGGGCTGCTCCAGCGACACGTCCTTGAGGTAGACGCGCTGGATCTGGAATACGGGGTCAAGATTGGCTTCAGCCATGGTGCTCTTTCGGGTACGGGAGGTTGGGTAGAGGATCAGATGCACCGGCGAGCGGGCAACTTCCGGATTATATGGAGCCGTGGATGTGGCCCCCACGGTCGCTCACTTCGTGTAGCTCCCGAGGCCTTGCAGGCCGCGGCTCGCGAGACGCTTCGCCTCTGTCGCCCGTCCAAGCCTGCGCAGGCAGGCTTGGAGCCGCGGGCTCCAGCCCCTCGGGGGCCGCCCGCCTGTGGCCCGGCAAAGCCGGTTCCACGGCTCATGCTGGGTTGAAGATTCAGGGCGTATGCAGTGCGGGTGTTTCACCAGTGGGGGCCGAGGGTCCGGCTTTGCCGGCCCAAGGCGCCGCCCCCTTTTAAGGGGGGAGCAGGCTACACGAAGTGAGCCTGAACGGGGGTTACTTGTCCAGCAGCGGCATGAGGCCGCCGCGGCCGTCCAGGGCCATCAGGTCATCGCAGCCGCCCACGTGGGTTTCGCCGATAAAGATTTGCGGCACGGTGCGCCGGCCGGTGATTTCCATCATTTTCTGGCGCTCGCCGGGCACCATGTCCACACGAATTTCATCGAGTTCAGTGACGCCGCGCTGTTTAAGCAGTTGTTTGGCCTGGATGCAGTAGGGGCAGGTGCCGGTGGTGTAGATCTTGACGGTTTGCATGGTTTTCTCCGGGTCCGGCCGGGCATTGAAGCCCCGGCAGGGAAAGCAGGTGACGCAGGAGCCAGCAGCTTTCATGCCTGCCAGGCCCGGTCAATGCCCTATCAACTGAGGACAAAGGCCTGAATCAGGCCTTTTCAAGAGGCAGGTTAGCCTCTTTCCAGGCTTTCAGCCCGCCACCCAGCGATTGGGCCTGCTCGTAGCCGAGCTTTTTGGCGACGGCGACGGCACGACCGGCGCGCGCACCTGTGGCGCACACCAAAATCAGGGGCAAAGCCTTGTTTTTGACGGTGGCGGGGAGTTTTCCTTCCAGTTCGCTGAAAGGCACGTTTTTGGCGCCCGTGACGTGACCGGCTGCAAATTCTTCCACTTCGCTGACATCCACCACCACCGCTTTTTCGCGGTTGATCAGCTGCACGGCCCCACTGGCCGTCAGCGCGCCGGCGTTCATGGCGCCGGAAATCATGGGCCAAACCAGCATGCCGCCCGAGGCGACCGCTATCGAAATCAGCATCCAGTTGTCGATCAGAAATTTCACGTTGTACCCTTTGTGTGTCTTGAGGCGCTTTTTCAGCGAACCCATGATTTTAGAATGGAGGGGCCCAAACACCCAGCCTGTGGGTCCCTATCCCCTCTTTTTATCTTTCGCCCTCACCCTTTCCTCCCTTTTCATACCTTCTGAACATGTACAAACTCGTGCTTATCCGCCACGGCGAATCCACCTGGAACCTTGAAAACCGCTTCACCGGCTGGACTGACGTCGACCTCACGGAAACCGGCATCGCCCAGGCCAAAAACGCCGGGAAACTGCTCAAAAGCGAAGGTTATGACTTTGACGTGGCCTACACCAGCGTGCTCAAGCGCGCGACCCGCACGCTCTGGCACACGCTGGACGAAATGGACCGCACCTGGCTGCCCGTGGTGCACAGCTGGCGGCTCAACGAGCGGCATTACGGCGCGCTACAGGGCCTGAACAAGGCGGAAACCGCCAAAAAATTCGGCGACGAGCAGGTGCTGGTCTGGCGCCGCAGCTACGACACGCCGCCGCCGCCGCTCGAGGCGAACGACCCGCGCAGCGAACGCAGCGACCCGCGCTACGCCAAGCTGGCGCCGGCGCAAGTACCGCTGACCGAATGCCTCAAGGACACCGTGGACCGCGTTCTGCCCTTCTGGAACGAGTCCATGGCCCCCACCATCAAGGCCGGCAAACGCATCGTGGTAGCGGCCCATGGCAACTCCATCCGCGCGCTGGTGAAGTACCTGGACAACATCTCGGACAAGGACATCGTCGGCCTGAACATTCCCAATGGCATTCCGCTGGTCTACGAGCTGGACGCCGAATTGAAGCCGCTGCGCCACTACTACCTGGGCGACAGCGAGGCTGCGGCGAAGGCGGCAGCTGCCGTGGGGGCTCAGGGTAAAGCCTGATAGAGGGCCTTTTTCTGTAAAGCTCCTGTAAAAACAAGTACTTTTGGCACTTTTGTTTTGCGACGGGTGCCGATTGGCGGAACTGTGGGGTGAGGCCTTTCTCCAAGGTGTATATTGCTTCACATAGGGGGAACAGGCGTTCCCCAACAGGTTTACGAAGGTATTTTCTATGGGTCAAAAGCTCAAGATAGCAGGCTGGATTTCCATCGGTGCCGTGGCAGGCGCGCTCACCACGGTGCAATTGCAAGCCGTGGCCCGCGCTGGCCTCGCGCCCTTGCCGCTGGAAGAGCTGCAGCAGCTCGCCTCGGTGTTCGGCATGGTCAAGACCGACTATGTTGAACCGGTGGACGAGAAAAAACTCATCACCGACGCCATCTCCGGCATGGTGGCCAGCCTTGACCCCCATTCGGTTTACTTCGACAAGAAGTCTTACAAAGAATTCCGCGAGGGCACCACCGGCCGTTTTGTCGGTGTCGGCATCGAGATCAGCCAGGAAGACGGCCTGGTGAAGGTTGTTTCGCCGATCGAAGGCTCCCCCGCCGACCGCGCCGGCCTCAAGCCCAATGACCTGATCACCCGCATTGACGACACCGCCGTCAAGGGCCTCACGCTCAACGAAGCCGTCAAGAAAATGCGCGGCGAGCCCAAGACCAAGGTGCTGCTCACGATCTTCCGCAAAGATGAAAACCGCACTTTCCCGGTCACCATCACGCGCGAAGAAATCCGCACGCAGTCGGTTCGCAGCAAAGTGGTGGAGCCCGGCTACGCCTGGATTCGCCTGAGCCAGTTCCAGGAACGCACGGTCGAAGATTTCGTGACCAAGCTCGAACAAATCTACAAGCAGGAACCCAACCTCAAGGGCCTCGTGCTGGATTTGCGCAATGACCCGGGTGGCCTGCTGGATGCGGCCGTCGCCGTGTCGTCCGCCTTCCTGCCTGAAAACGTCACCGTGGTGTCCACCAACGGCCAGCTGGCCGAAAGCAAGTTCACCTACAAGGCCGCCCCCGAGTTCTACCAGCGCCGCAGCGGCGCCGACCCGCTCAAACGCCTGCCCGCAGCCATCAAGAACGTCCCGCTGGTCGTGCTGGTCAACGAAGGCTCGGCCTCCGCGAGCGAAATCGTGGCGGGCGCACTGCAGGATTACAAGCGCGCCACCATCATGGGCAACCAGACCTTCGGCAAGGGTTCAGTGCAGACCGTGCGGCCGCTGGGCCCCGACACGGGCCTGAAGCTCACCACCGCGCGCTACTACACCCCCAGCGGCAAATCGATCCAGGCGCGCGGCATTGTGCCCGACGTCATGGTCGACGAAACCGCTGAAGGCAGCCCGTTTGCCGCCCTGCGCACACGCGAAGCCGACCTGGAAAAACACCTTAACAGCGGCCAGGGCGCCGAGGTGAAGGACGCCGGCCGTGAAAAAGCCCGCGAGGAAGCCCTCAAGCGCCTTGAAGAAGAAGCCAAGAAGACGCCCGAGCAGCGCCGCCCGCCCGAGTTGGGCAGCGACAAGGACTTCCAGCTGGCCCAGGCGATCAACAAGCTCAAGGGCCGGCCTGTGCTGGTCAGCAAGACAGCTGTGGTTGAGCCCAAGAACGAGAAAAAAGAAAACTAGGCAACGGCCGTAGCGGCCGTAGCGCCGAGGCCCCAGGAACAGTGCCCGCCTTGCGCGGCGCCTGTTCCCGCGGCCGCTGGCACCTCTCCTGCAAGCCTGAGCGCTGAACCGCCTCCACCCCATGAATGACGATCAGTTGCTTCGCTATTCCCGGCATATCCTGCTCGACGAGGTCGGCATCGAGGGCCAGGAAAAGCTCCTGCATTCGCATGTGCTGATCATCGGCGCGGGCGGGCTCGGTTCGCCGGTCGCGCTCTACCTGGGCAGCGCCGGCGTCGGCCACATCACCATTGCCGACCACGACAGGGTGGACACCACCAACCTGCAGCGGCAAATCGCCCACAACCTCGCTCGCGTCAACGAGTTCAAGGCAGAATCCGCCCGGCAAGCCATCGCAGCCATCAATCCTGATGTCGAGGTCACAACCGTGACTGAACGTGCAGAAGGTGCGCTGCTTGATCGCCTGGTGCAAAGCGCTGACCTCGTTCTCGATTGCACCGACAACTTTGCCACCCGCCACGCCATCAACCGCGCCTGCGTGAAGCACCGCAAGCCGCTGGTGTCGGGCGCTGCCATCCGCTTTGACGGCCAGGTGTCTGTCTTCGACAGTGCAGGCGAAGAGGCCCCTTGTTACGCCTGCGTGTTCCCGGAATCCGAGCTGCTGGAAGAAACCCGCTGCGCCACCATGGGCGTGTTTGCGCCACTGGTCGGCATCATCGGAAGCACCCAGGCCGCCGAAGCCCTCAAGCTCATTTGCGGCGTCGGCCAGCCCTTGACGGGGCGGCTGCTGATGCTGGAAGGCAAAAGCATGGAGTGGAGCGAGATGAAGCTGACGCGGAACACGGCATGCCCCGTGTGCGGCGAGGGTAGCGCCGAGCCCCATCGGCACGCCGGCTAACGCGGCGCCGCAAATTTATTTTTTGGCTGAGGCGGGGATACGCGAAGCAACACCCGACACACCGGTCGACGTCGCCTTGGACAAAATGGCTGAGCAATTTTCATCCTGGCCCGGGCCGGTTTCAATCGTGGCCGCCAGGGCAAGCAAGGGGTTCAAAACTCCCAAGGCTATCGCCACCCCGGCGCGGCCGGCCAGTGCGCCCTTGTCAGGCCCGGCACTGGGGGAAGCAAAGGTGCCGCCAATTCTCAGCGGCGACCTGAGACTCAAGATGCTTTGATCCTTGGGCGCCGGATCCAGGATCAGATCCAGTGTTTCGTTGGCTAGGTTGATGTTCCCGCGCCCGTTGATCACCGTGTCGGTCGTGTCCAGCACGATGGTCTTGCTTGTCATCAAACCCTGGTTTACGGCAAAAGCGGCCGCGGCGCAGCGCAGCCGAACGTTGCGGTCACCCCGCACCAGGAACTTGATCACCTCACCGCCATCCAGGCCCATAAACTCCAGAAGGATGTTGCTGATCTCGCCCTTGCCCATGAGAACAGCCACGTCACCGGATGCGGAGCCGAGCATTTGCGCCACGGAACTGCCGCGGCCCTTCAGGTCAAACTGGCCGCTGATTTTTCCAAGGCTGCTCTTGCTGGTTTCAATCGCCGGGAAAAGCTTGTTGAGCTGCACGGCGCGCACATCCAGCCGCGTGTCGAAAGCTGCAGGCACGAGGTTGGCATCAACGCGGATACTGCCCGCCACCGTGCCCCCTGCAATACCCAGCGAGATCGGCTCCAGTTGCAGAACACCTGCATTGAGCTTCACATGAACGCTGCCCTTGTCCAGCGGCAGCACCTCCACATGGCGAATATCGGCCGCCGAGTACACCACATCGGCATTCATGGCTTTGATGCGTGTGACATCCAGCGTTGCCACCGGCAGGACTTTGCGCGTGCCTGGCGCTGCCTTGGCCTTCTTCACCGGCGCAGCTTCGGTGGGGGCCGTTGAAGCTGCCGCGTTGGTTGGCGTAGGGCCGGCTGGAGGCGGCAGGCCGATCACCGGCGCCAGGTCGGCGAAGTCCAGCAGGCGGGACTGCACCTTGCCGGTCAAAAGCGGCACCGCAGCCGACTGGTCAAAGCTGAGGGCGCCGCTGAGGTCGGAACTGCCTAGCGTTCCCTGTATCTGGGTGGCCGCCCACACCTTGCCATGCTTGTCCAGTTTGCCGCGCAGCTTGTAAGGCGGCGTCGATGGCAGCACGACACCCAGCAACTTGTACAGCTCCTCCAGGTTACGGCCCTGCAGGTCGAATGTGGCATCGATCCCGGCAAGGTCGGCGAGGTTGGCAATCGAGCCCTTGGCTTTCAGGCTGGTTTTTCCAGCCACGGCATTGACCTCTATCGGAAACGGCGCTTCGAGATCTTTGCTGAGTTGCAGCACGCCGCCGGTACGCCCGCTGGCACTGAAGGGGTCGTTCTTCCACTTGCCGGTTGCCTTGTAGCTCAGGGGCAACTGTCCCGTGGCCTCCTGCGCGAGCGAAAACTGGACGTTGATGTTCGCGCCTTGCGCGGAGGCCTCGTAATCGAGCGTACCGCGGTCAATCAACAGGGCATCAATCCGCGGGACCGCGCCTTCATCCGACGTGTCACGCGACAGTGCCCAGGTGCGCCGGCCATCGGGCTCTATCTGAAGGCCGATTTCCGGCTCGGTCAATGCGATACGGGGCAGCTCGATGCGCCCCCACAAAAGCGGCAACAACTTGATGTCGAATTCGGCGGCGGTCGCCTTGACCAGGTAAGGCTTGCGCGCCCACTCAGGATTGGCAAACTCCACGCCATCCGCCCGGACCGTAATGGTTCGCCCCAGATTTACCGACAGGTGGCGCGTGATTTCAAAACGCCGCCCGAGCTGGTCGGACACATGGCGATTGATGGGCCCGCGCAGGGCGTCCCACGGGAAAAAAGCGATTAGCAACACCAGCACAACCACCAGCGCAAGCACACCGGCAAGAATTCTCTTCAAAAGGACCGGCCGGGAGGATGAGTTGATCATGAGTGACGTTCTGGATGGTCCGCGTCCGTTTTCCGGCGCTGGCTCCGCAATCACCGGCGATGCGCCAAACCAATGTCGGCCGCGCACACACGCTGAACTACAGAACCTTGAATATCCATCCAAACCGCCATTTAAGGCAGTCGGTAGGGGCCATGACATGCTGTGAGCATGTACCTACAGCACCACATCCGTGACAATCTATGCATGCATACCGAGCAAGTAGGAGGCCTCCTACAAGTACAGGCCTTGACGGCTGGCAGAATGCACCTCAGTGAAAAGATACATTAAGTCACACGACACATTTGCGCTTTTGGGACTTTCGTAATATTTCGAAAGCCACGCGGCCTCCTACCTGGATCTGAGCAGTGAGACTGAAAACGTACATCGTTGAAGACAATCCCACCATTCGTGAAAACCTGATCGGGACGCTTGAGGAATTGGCACGCATTGATGCCGTAGGAACCGCAGACACCGAAAATGAAGGCAAGGCCTGGTTGTCGGAAAACCGGGACAACTGGGACCTCGCGATTGTTGACCTGTTTTTGAAACAGGGAAGCGGCCTGGGTGTACTGGCCGCTTGCAGGGACCGCCCTTCCAGGCAGAAAGTGGTGGTCTTGAGCAACTACGCCACGGCCGACATCCGGCAGCGATGCGCCCAGTTGGGCGTCGATGCCGTGTTTGACAAATCCAACGAGATTGACGCCCTGGTGGATTACTGCATCCAGCAGAGCGGCGCCGTCGCTTGAAATCAGTCGATCAGCTTGTTCTTGAGTGCGTAATAGGTCAGGTCGCTGTTGGAGGAAAGGCTCATCTTTTCCATCACGCGCGTACGATAGGTGCTCACGGTCTTCACGCTCAGCGAAAGCGCCTTGGCAATGTCACCGGCGGTTTCGCCCTTGGCCAGCTTGAGGAACACCTGGAACTCCCGCTCGGACAACTGCTCATGGGAAGCCACGTCGTTGGGCCGGTTCAATTGCTGGGCCAGCAACTCGGCGACAGCCGGGGTGATGTATCGTTTGCCCAGCGAAATGACGCGGATCGCGTCGACAATTTCGGACGGATCGCATTCCTTGTTGAGGTAGCCGCTGGCACCCTGGCGGATCAGGTTGACCGCGTAATGCTCTTCAGGGTAACCGCTCAGGATGAGGATTCCGACGTCGGGTGCTTTCGCGCGGATCATGGCGAGTGCATCGATGCCGCTCTGGCCGGGCATGGACAAATCCATCACGAGGATGTCGAGTTCGACGTTGCGGACCAGGTCAATGGCTTCACGGCCACTGCCGGCCTCGCCGACCACTCGCAAATCGACCTGGTCCGAGAAAAACTGTTTGAGCCCCGAACGCACAATGGCATGGTCGTCCACAATTCCAATTTTGATCATGTCTCTGTCTTTCTATAAAGCCTGCGCTGGCGGAAAACCGCGAGAAGCCTGAAAAGCGATGTTCCCAACGGGCACATGCTTTAATTTTCAGCACCCATTATTGACGAATTTTTCGTTGAAGTACCAGACGGAGTTTGCCGTGAAACGATTTGCGATACCCAAAATGGCCATCAGCCTGCCTTTGGCAGTACTGGCGGCCGCATTCCTCATCTTCATCAACGAAGCAAGTTTTCGCAAGTCTACCGACGCGGCGGCGGCCATTGAAGAGGCCCAACTGACCCGCGGCGCCATCAACAAACTGCTGCAACACGTGCTGGACGCCGAAACCGGGCAACGGGGTTACCTCCTGACGGGCGACCCACGCTACCTGGAACCGTACAACACCGCCGTAGCCGATATTGACCAGACACTGGACACCTTGCGGCAATTGTTTACGCCCTATCGCGAGCAACTCACCGAGTTCGGCCAGATGTCGCGGCACGTCTCGCGCAAGCTCGCCGAAATGGATCTCAGCGTGCGCATGCGCAAGGAAGGCAACGAGGACGCCTGGAAGTTTGTGCTGACGACCGACGTCGGGAAAGAGCACATGGACGCCATCCGCGAGCAGGCCACCAAGCTCGCCGCAGGCAGCATCAGCAAGATGGAGCAAGGGCAGGCCCAGATCAAGAACACGCTGCAGCTCTCCCGCATCGGCGTTGCCACCATGGCCCTGGCGGGCCTGCTGGCGTTTTATATGTACCTGCTTCAGACCAAGGCGCTGCTCAACTCCGGCCGGCGCGAGCAGGAGTCCCTGGAGCGGGAACGCGACTTTCTCGAAAAGCAGGTGCGTGAGCGAACCGCCAACCTGGCCGAGCTGGCCACCCACCTGCAGAACGTGCGCGAGGACGAACGGGGGCACCTGGCGCGCGAGTTGCACGACGAGCTGGGCGCCCTGCTGACGGCGGCAAAGCTGGATGTGGCCCGGCTGAAATCACGCCTGGCGGGCAACCTGCCCGAAGCGGCCGAACGGTTGGCCCACTTGACCAACACGCTCAACAGCGGCATCGCACTGAAGCGGCGCATCGTCGAAGACTTGCGGCCGTCGTCGCTGTCGCACCTCGGCCTGGTGGCCTCGCTAGAAATCCTGGCGCATGAATTCGAAGAGCGTTCGGGCATCTCGATCACCACCGATCTTGAATCCGTCGAGCTCGGCGGCTCCGCGCAGTTGACGGTCTATCGCCTGGTGCAGGAGTCGCTCACCAACATGGGCAAGTATGCGGAAGCCAAACAGGCAGAAATCAGCCTGCATAACTTCGACAGCTACATCACGGTAGAGGTCAAAGACAACGGTCGGGGCTTCAAGACTGAGAGCGTAGGCCCGGGCAGTCATGGCCTGGCCGGCATGCGGCACCGGGTGGAAGCGGCCGGCGGGCGCTTGACTGTCGCCAGCACAGAAGGCGAAGGTACGCGCATTTCCGCGGTGCTACCAAAAACGCTCTGAGACCACACTCTGAACACGGCCTGAGAGCAGGGCCTGCGAACAGATACCTCACGAAAAAACTGACGCGCCACGCGTCGACGCTTCTTCCTGCCTGGCAGCTTCAGGCTGCATACACGCGCCTTGCACTCCTTGAAATGAGCGAGACGCTGCACCGCAACCCTGCATCACCACACTTTCGCGGAGGCACACCTGCGTAACAAAATGTCGGCCCCCTCCTACAGGGCGCTGCCGCTGGAGCTGACAGTGGCACACGCTGGCAGCCGATGAGGGAAAAGGGCAGCGCTCTTTAACCTAGGCATCAGGCGTTCAAAAGATTTCAAAAGAGACGGCGCGCCCTTTCCATCCACCGCAAAGGAGCCCGAGATGTTGCACTATTCCGTCGTTTTCCTGGTCATCGCACTGATCGCAGCCGTGTTCGGCTTTGGCGGTATTGCGGCAGGCGCTGTCGAGATCGCCAAGATTCTTTTCTTCATCTTCGCCATCATGGCCATCGTGAGTTTTGTCATCAGCCTGATCAGAAAGGGCTGACAACACGGGCCTTCTTCAAAACATACGAGCAACGCGGCCTCCTGTTTTCTCTGGCCGCGTTTTTTCACCGTTTTTTAGATTGGCCCCCGATGGCCTTAACCCCGATGGCCTTAACCATCTATCCATTCAACCCTTTATCCGTTCAACCATTCAAACCCATTCAAGGATTCAACATGAACACTCAAACCGCTTCGAAAACCGCACGCCAGGCCTCCGACGAATTGCTCACGACTGCCGAGAAGGCCGTTGACAGTACACGCGGCTACGCAAACGATGCGCTCGACAAGGCAGAAAACAAGGTTCGCGAATTGCGCGGCAGCGTCGACCCCGTGGTGGACATGCTGGCATCCAGAGCGCAACGCCTGGCCCGCCAGAGCCTGGACATCGCCTCGGAAGCCAAAGACCGCGCACAACAGTCGCTGTCAAACGCCGCCGGCGCCACCACGCGTTATGTCTCTGAGCAACCTCTGCGCTCCGTGCTGATTGCCGCCGCGGTGGGTGCAGGCATTGCACTGCTGGTTTCTTCGGCACGCCATCGCAACCAGAACCGCTACTGATCCGCTATTGATCCGCAGTGCGGCACTTAACGCATCCCAGTTACCCAGCCTCCGTTTTTTGACGACTTGATCCATGCTCCACCCCCTCTTCTCCACCATCGTGCAACGGCCGGACCTGGTTATGGATCATGTGTCGGCCTATGCCGCCCTGTTCCACGAGGAGGCGTCCAATGCGGGCGCCGAATTGCTGGCGCGCGCAGTGGCCTGGATTGTTGCGGTGTTGTCGGCGGCGGTGTTTCTGGGGCTGGCCGGAACGGCCGTGATGCTGGGCGCACTGCACAACCAGTTTCACTGGGCACTGGTGGGCGTACCGGGTGTTGCGCTGGTGATCCTTGTGGTGGCCATTTTGAAGGCACGAAAACCCTTTGTGAATGAACGCTTCCCCGAACTGAAGGCGCAGATCGACAGTGATGCCCGCGCCCTGCGGATGGCGGCCTGACGGCCGGCCGACGCAAGACCCATTCATCAAGACGCGCCATGACCTCCCTGACCGCCCCCACGCCACAAGAACGGCTCGCGAGCAGCCGCAAGGCAATCGTGCGGCACATGAGCCGTGATTCGCATGACGAGCACGATGACGACGCCGGCGCCGGGCATGGCGGGGAAAGCGATTCCGGCGGGTTTGAAGGCGGCGCCTGGGGCATCCTCAAGCACGCACTGGGTGCCTGGTGGCGCCACCACCCTGTGAGCGTGGCCTTTGGACTGGCCAAGCCAACGCTCAAGCACTATGCCGAAGAAAAGCCGCTGCAGTTGCTGGGCATCGCGGCGGCGGCAGGCGCGGCCGCAGTGGTGCTCCGCCCGTGGCGGCTGGTGTCGATTGGCAGCCTGCTGCTTGCCACGCTGAAGTCATCTGAGTTGCCGGGTGCGTTGCTGTCGATGCTGTCCAGCGCGTCCTCCCCTCCTGAACAAACCCCGAGATCAAAATGAACACCCCTGTCCTCTCCAACGCAAGCCCTGCGGCGCCTGACGCGCTCAGGCTCGACGACACCGGCCTGCAGGCGGCCCGCAATAGCCTCAATGACGGCGCCATCACGCCGGCCTATGGGCCGCACCGCGATGCGATCGTCAAGCTCCTGAATGACGCGCTGGCCACCGAGCTGGTCTGCGTGCTGCGCTACAAGCGCCACTACTTCACAGCCAGCGGCGTGTCATCGCCGCCCATTGCCGACGAGTTTCTTGTGCATGCCAATGAAGAGTCCGCCCATTCGGACCGTATTGCCCGGCGCATCGTGCAATTGGGAGGCGAGCCTGATTTTTCGCCTGCCACGCTGCTGCAGCGCAGCCATGCCGACTACGACGAATCAAACGACCTGAAGACCATGGTACGGGTCAACCTGATCGCAGAGCGCGTTGCGGTGGAGACCTACCGCCAGATGATCGCGCTGATTGGCGACAAGGACCCGACCACACGCCGCATGCTTGAAGACATTCTGGCGGACGAGGAAGAACACGCCGACGAACTCAAGGATTGGCTGGAGAAATAACCGTTACCGCAGGCCGGTGGGCGTGGTGCCGCTCACCGACAGGCTTTTTTAACCACTGCACCAAAACCATTAAATCAACTCAAGAGGAAAACAATATGAAATACGCTCGCGCAATTGCATTCGCAGCCCTGGCAGGCATCACCATCATCGGCAGTGGGTGCGCTGTCGGGCGTGGCCAGTCGACCGCCGGAGAATATGTCGACGATGCAGCCATCACCACCGCGGTGAAGGCCAAGTTCGTGGAAGACAAGACCGTGGCGGCGTCGTCCATCAAGGTCGAAACACTCAACGGTACGGTGCAGCTGTCCGGCTTTGCCAAGTCCAGCGCTGAAAAAGCCCAGGCTGAAAACATCGCACGCAACACGAAGAACGTGAAGGCCGTGCGCAACGACATCATCGTTCGCCCGTAAGCGGGTTAGCGGGTTAGCGCAAGTCCGGCCGCCCCAAGGTGGCTGGAGGAGGCCGGAAGAAGGAAGGCAGGCATGGAGTTCCATGGCCTGCCTTTTCTTCGCGCGTCTTTTCGTGCGTCTTCTCGTGCGTGCTTGGCGCGTGTTTTTGCGCATGAATAAAAAAACGCCACCCGGTTCGCGTGAATCGGGTGGCGCCGCGGTTCCAGCTCCTCGAAAACGGTGAGGACTAGCCCGCCGGCTTCACCACCAGCTTGTTGTCGACCGAGTTGACGCCTTTGGTTCCTTTGGCAAGAGCGGCTGCCTTTTCCCGTGCCGCTTCCGTAGGCGCGGAACCGTTGAGGGTCACGGCGCCGTTTCGGGTATCCACGTTGATTTTGAGCACACTCAGGTCCGGATCTTTGGCGAGCCCGGTGGTGACCGTCGTGGTGATCGTCAGGTCGTCAATTTTTTCGCCAGCTTTGCCAGCCATGTCCTTGCTGGAGGATTCGGCGCCTTGGGTCGCATTTTTCATCGCGGCACCGGCACTGGCCATTTCGCTCTGGGCTTTGGCCTTGGCCCGGGCGGCGGCTTCCTCTGTCTTGGCGATGGCAGAGTCAAGTTGCTGCCCGGCTGTTTTTCCGTCGTCCTGTTTGCCGCACGCGGACAGGCTGATCGCCAGGACGACGGCGGCGGCTACCGCCAGAGGCCGCAAGGCGATGCCGGCCGGCGGGAAGTGCAAGGGGGTAGAGGTCATGAGGGCTCCTTTGGGTGAATGTGCGGGCATCCGGAATGCCTGGGCCACGCACAGGTGGCGAATCTGAAGTTCGCGCCTGTTCACTCTAGTCAGGCGGGCGGCTTTCGCCTATCGACAGGGGCTGAAAGGCCCGTAGGACAAAACGATAGCGAAGACCGCCTTCGCCAGCCCTCCCGGCCGGCTACCTGGCAGGCGAATAGCAGGAGCCGTGTTGTTTGCGAAACTGCGCCGGGTACACCGGTGGCACGCCATTCGCGGGCGAGAACATGCCCAGGCCTGCGGCTTTGGCGCGCCGCTGCTGCGCTGCGTACGGGCCCGGGCTGGAACGGAAGCGGTAAGACCAGGCCATGCCGCGCGCGACCATCCATTGGCCGGTGTCGTCGCCGTTTAACTCGATCCTGGCCAGCAAACGGCCGTAGTCGTCATGGCGCTTGCCGTGCACCTTCACGCGCTTGCCCAGCACCCGGCGCATCAGCGCGTCGCGGGAGTCCGGGCCAAACGCCTGGCAAATCTCGGGGGCATCAATTCCGTCAATGCGAACGCTGACCGGCTTGCCGCCGCCGGGCGGCCGCACGCGAACCGTGTCGCCATCAACTACATAGGTCACCACGCCAGACCAGGCCGCTTTGGCGGGCGGAGCTGCGAAGGCTGTAGCCGGCCCTGCGATCCACCCAAATGAGGCCAACGCAATCAGGAAAAGGAAATAGAAACGTCGCGCCGGGGTCATGCGCCGCCTTCGCTATTAAATTGATAGCTAGATGTACATGTACCTATTGGGCTGGAGGCCAAAAAGATGCCTAAAAACTTTGGGGCCTGGCGGCGATGCGGAGGATAAGGCTGCCGAAACATTGAGGTGCCGCTGAGGTGAAAGAGACCCAAATATACTGTACAAATGAACAGTTACGCCGCATCCGCCTCTCCCTTCTTCATGGACACCCCACGAGCTTCAGGCGGTGACGATCCAGCCTTCCAGGCAGTCCATCTCGACCGGCAGACCATAGAGTGGCCCACCCTGCTGCACCGCCCAGGCCGCCTGCATAAAACACAGCACGGCATCCAAGCTGTCGCCGCTGGCATCATCAACGAGCGTGTCGCGCTGCGCATGGCTGACCTTGAGGCGCAGCCCCAGCCGCGTTTGCCCGTTTTCCAGGGCCGTGATCAAGTCCTTGCGTGCGATCAGCCGCTCGGGTGTCTGCTTGGCCCTGTCGTCGCTTTTATAGGAGCGGCTGCCCAGCACCTCGCGCGCGAGCAGGCCCGGATACCCTTCGAGCGCCACGCGTTGCACGTCTCCGTCATGCAAGCCGGGCAGGTGCGCGCCGGCCGCCAGCAGCCGCGGCACACCGGCGTGCAGCATGTAGGCGACCGGCGGGTTGACCCATTTCATCGAGGGGCTGGAGCCGGCCGGTCCGTCGGCGGCGCGGTGGGCGAACTTTCCGCCCACGGGCCGCGCGTCGCAGAAGGCGGCAAAGGTGGCGCGGATGTCTTCGCGGCTCAAGGCCGCATAGTGGCGCATGCAGGCTTCCCACTGCAGCGGCCAGCCCAGATGCACCACCAGTTCACGCGGCAGGCCAAAAGGAAAATCAAATGCGCCTACCCAGGGCTGGGGCTGCTGCAGCCAGTGCCCAAACTTCTCCAGGGAGTCCAAGCGCTCTATTTTTGACAACACGCAGCGCCCATGAGACATGGACCCCAAGGCCAAAACAATGGGTTTTTTCGGGGTCGGGCTGCTGGAGAAATCGCAGCCGAGCAGCAACAAGGGCGCCGTCATCGCAGCATCAGCCCAGCGCCAGCGCCATCACGCCCGCCGCAATGCAGGCCGCGCCGATCAGGCGTAAAGTACGGTCGCCCTCGCCCAGCAGGTGGCCGCCTATCAGCGCGGCAAACAACATGGACACCTCGCGGGCGGGCGCCACATGCGACAGCGGCGCGGTCTGCATGGCGTACAACACCAGCACATAAGACACGGGGCTGACGACGCCGACAAACACCGCGTACTTCCATTGCCGCTTCCACAACACCCTGGCTGCGGCGGGGTCGCGCAACAAGGCGGGCGCCAGCACCAGCATGCGCAGCAGACAGCCCATGTAATCCACCAGGATCGGCGACATCAGCAGGATCTTGACCGCATAACCATCGACCACGGTGTAGCTGGCGATAAAGGCGCCGCTCAACAAGCCATAGACCATGCCCTTGCGCACCCGCTGGCGCTGGGCCGGGTCGTGCGAGGCGCGCCACAGGCCCGGCCCGCCGGCGATCAGAAACACGCCGCCCACGACGCCCGCGATACCGGCCAGACCCAGCGCGGAAATATGCTCGCCAAGCAACACGATGGCGGCCAGCGACGACAGCAGCGGCCCCGAACCCCGCGCCAGCGGATAGACCACGGTGAGGTCCGCCTTGCGATAGCCGCGCAACAGGACGATGTAATAGATGGTGTGCAGCAAGGCACTGGCACACAGCAGCAACCATTCAGCCCAACCCCAGCGCGGCAGTTCGGCAATGCCGAACCAGATGCCCAGCGGCGCCCACACCACCAGAAGCACCAGCCCGGTAAAAGCGGCAAAACGGGAATCACCGCCGGCCTTTTTGGCGGCGATGTTCCAGCTGGCGTGAATCAGTCCGGCGAGGAGTACGAGGGCCAGGGCGCCTGGGGACACGCGTCAGGCCTGGCGGTACGCAGGCCTCAAACCCTGCCGCAGATGGAGGCGGTGGCCATCAGGTCTTCAAGCAGCGCGAACGACACCTTGCCCGACACCGAGTACGGGTCGAGCTCGGCTTTTTCGGAGTACTTGAGGAGGATCGAATGATTGAGCTTGGACAGGTTGACCTGGCCCATGGTCCAGCCGCCAAAACGCCGCTCGGAGATTTCCTCGAAGTGCAGGAGGATGACGTCCTTGTGGCGGGCATCTTGCTGGATGTGGCCGAAGAGTTCGCTGACCGCCATGCGGCCGCCTTCAATCGCCTGCAAAAAGATGCCGCCACCGTAGCAGAGAATGCCGGTGATACCCGACGATGGATTGTGCTGGCGCGATTGCGAGAGGATGCCTTCGATGGCTTCGGGGCTCGTATCAACCGCGCGGCTTGCGTAAAGTAAACGTACCAGCATGGTTAGCCTTTCTGCGGGATCAGTGCGAGGAATTCACGGCGCAAGGTCGAGTCCTTCAGGAACACGCCGCGCATCACCGAGTTGATCATCTTGCTGTCCATGTCTTTCACGCCGCGCCAGGCCATGCAGTAGTGGCTGGCTTCCATCACGATGGCCAGGCCGTCGGGCTGGGTTTTTTCCATGATGAGGTCGGCCAGTTGCACCACGGCCTCTTCCTGGATTTGCGGGCGGCCCATGACCCATTCGGCCAGGCGCGCGTATTT
>JAJKJM010000008.1 GCA_021153985.1 Polaromonas sp. | reverse complement strand
GTGAGCCTCTCATCAATTTGTCTGGCCCAATTCACACATGCGGCCGAACCATTAAAGATTGGCTTCATTACAACCCTCTCTACTCCTGCCGGCTATATCGGAGAAGACGAACGCGACGGATTCAAGCTAGCAATTACTCAGGGCGGCGGCAAGCTGGGAGGTATTCCCGTTGAGCTTGTCGTAGAAGACGACGGCCTGAAACCCGCCAATGCAAAGCAAGCGGTGGACCGTATGGTTCAGTCAGGGATCCGTCTCTATACCGGTGTCAATTTTTCAAATGTTCTTGCTGCGGTAGCGCCGAGCGTCTTACAGGCCGGGTACTTCTATGTGAGCTTGAATCCAGGCCCATCGAACTTCGCTGGCGAAAAATGCGACCGCAACTACTTCGTCGCTTCCTATCAGAACGACGCGTTTCACACAGCAGGTGGTGTTGCCGCAAATGAACTCGGATACAAGCGTGTCGTACTCCTGGCGCCAAACTACCAGGCTGGTCGTGACGCTCTTGCCGGTTTCAAGAAAACATTCAAAGGCGAAGTAGTAGCCGAAATCTACACAAAACTCGATCAGTCCGACTTCTCTGTGGAAATGGCACGCATACGTTCGCTATCTCCAGACGCAATCTATCAGTTTCACCCAGGTGGAGCCGGCATCAACTTCGCCAAGCAATACGCCAACGCTGGGCTCGCCAAAACCATTCCCATGGTGATGCCTGGCTTTTCGATGGATGGCCGCATGCTGGCAGCGACTGGCGACGCGTCAGAAGGGTTCTATACGGTCGGCATTTGGTCTAGCGCAATGCAGACACCTGTCTCACAAAAATTTGTCGCAGACTTCACGAAAGCATACGGCCGCGTCCCGACAGACTACGCCATGCAGGCCTATGACACGGCGCAATGGATTGCCTCCGGTCTTAAAGCCGTCAATGGTGACATGACCAAAGCCGACGCGTTCCGCGCTGCTATGCGCCAAGCTCAGTTCACATCTCTCCGCGGAAAATTCCGCCTCAATACGAACCAGCATCCCATTCAGGACCTCTACTTGATGCGCATTGAGAAGACGGCTACGGGCGAGCTTGGCCCCAAAGTTGTTCGAAAAATCGTCAGCGATGACAAGGACGCGTACTCCGACCAGTGCAAGATGCCGTCATGACGCTGCTCTTTGAACAGCTGCTCAATGGGCTGCAGTTCGGGGCCATGCTGTTCATGCTTGCCTCCGGCCTGACGCTCATCTTCGGAATCATGGGCGTAGTCAATCTTACTCACGGTTCGTTTTACATGGTTGGCGCCTACTGCGCTGCGTTTGCAATCACTCAGACGGGTTCGTTCCTTGCGGGAATATTGGCTGCGCTCCTAGGTGCCTCCCTGTATGGCTTGGCTGTCGAGTATCTCGTGATCCGAAAACTGTATCGGCGAGATCATCTGTATCAGGTATTGGCGACCTTTGGCCTCATCCTGTTCACAAACGAGACCGTGAGCATGGTGTTTGGGCGCAAGCCTCCGCTTGTGAATACCCCAACACTCCTGGAGGGATCAATCACCTTGCTGCCAGGGCTTCAATACCCGGTTTTGCGCCTGACCTTTATTGCCGTTGGCGCAGCGGTCGCGCTAGGCCTTTGGATTCTCGTTAACCGCACGCGAGTGGGCATGTTGGTGAGAGCCGGCGCCGACGACCGCGAGATGGTAGATGCGCTAGGCGTCGACATCCGCAAACTGTACACGGTCGTTTTCGGCCTGGGGGCTCTTCTGTGTGGCCTCGCCGGTGTGATGGCAGCCCCCCTCTTGGCTGTGGAAATTGGCATGGGAGAGCGAGTCCTCATCACCACATTCGTGTGCATCGTCATTGGAGGTGTTGGTTCGGTGAACGGCGCTTTAGTCGGCGCACTGTTGGTGGGTATGGTCGACAGCCTTGGTCGTGCGTTCATGCCGCAGCTCTTAGGGGGCCTATTTCCTCCAACCATCTCGGACCCTCTGGCCGCCGGATTTGCCTCGGCCAGCATTTATGTCCTTATGGCCATCATCCTCATCGTGAAACCACTGGGACTGTTCCCACCGAAAGTCTAACGTGACGACAACAGCTCTTCCAGCAAAACTTACTCGCGCGGCCTGGCTGGGCATTGCGGGACTTGCTCTGCTTCTTGCGACTCCCCTCATTGCGTCACTGACAGGAACACCCTACCTGATCAACCTGGTGACGCGCTTCGTGATCTACGGCCTCGCCGCGGTGTCACTCGATTTGGTACTTGGCTACGGAGCCCTTGTAAGTTTTGGGCACGCCATGTTCTTTGGCTTGGGCGGCTACGTGGTGGCGATCTCTTCCCACCATGCGACGGATGGCGGGTCAATTTTCGGCTGGGCGGGTTCGCAGGCGGCAGTTGTAGTGTGGCCGCTCGCTATCGCCTGCTGTGGCTTGCTGGGAGCCGCGGTCGGCTATCTGGCGTTGAGAACCCGTGGAGTTCAATTCATCATGATCACCTTGGCGTTTGGCCAGATGGTCTATTTCATACTGGTTTCGCTTCAGGTCTACGGAGGTGACGACGGGCTGATGATGAATCAACGCAGTCATTTTCCAGGTATCGACTTCAGCAGACCAATCACTTTTTATTACGTTTGTCTGGCACTTCTCGTGGTGTGGACATTGCTTTGCGTCCATATCGTGAACAGTCGCTTCGGAATGGTCCTTCAGGGTCTTCGTCAAAGTGAGCGGCGCGCAGTCAACCTGGGCGTCGCTCCGATGCCCTACAGGTTGAGCGCCTTCGTCATCTCTGCCATGGGTACGGGCCTTGCAGGTGTTTTGTGGGCAAACTTTGCTGGATTGGTGACTCCTGATATGGCGTCGTGGACCAAATCCGGGGAGTTGATGGCAATCGTTATTTTGGGAGGCGTTGGCACGCTGCTTGGCCCCATAGCAGGGGCAGCGGTTTTCTTGGGCCTAGAGCAGGCTCTGTCGGCATGGACGGAGCACTGGATGATTGTGATGGGACCAGTCCTCGTGATCGTCGTCCTAGCCGGAAAAAACGGCTTGTTCGGGGGATGGTTGGGAGCGCGCAATGGATAAGACTCAACCGGTCCCTTGGGTTCCAACCACTCTTCTTCGAGTTCAGGGACTAAAGAAACATTTTGGAGCCGTACGCGCTACCAATGGTGTTGACCTTGACGTCATGCCAGGAGAAATACATGCGCTGATCGGTCCAAACGGGGCGGGCAAGTCTACCCTCATCGCACAGATATGCGGGGAGATCGCGCCTGACGAGGGAAGGATCTTCATTAACGAAAAGGAAGTCACGGCGACCTCAGCCTTCTCAAGAGCACGCCTTGGACTTTCCCGGTCCTTTCAAATAACCGAACTGTGTCCTGAGTATTCCGCTCTAGAGAACGTGATTCTCGCGCTGGTGTTGAAGACGGGCCGTGCCTTTCAGGTTTGGCGTAACCCCCGCCGTGACCGTGGGCTCATTGAGCAAGCTGAGGAGCGCCTTTCCAGAGTTGGTTTGTTAGCTCGGTCGAACATCCGGGTCGCAGATCTGGCTCATGGAGAAAAGCGGCAACTGGAGCTGGCGGTTGCCGTTGCTCGGGATCCAAAACTGCTCTTGCTTGACGAGCCTATGGCGGGGATGGGAGCGGAGGAATCCTCCGCCATGACGCATCAACTCCTTTCGATGAAAGGGAAATACGGCATCTTGCTCGTAGAGCATGACATGGACGCAGTCTTCAAGCTCGCTGACCGCATAACCGTTCTGGTCTATGGAAAAACAATCTTCACTGGCGCGCCAGCGCAAGTACGTGAGCACCCAGAAGTCCGTGCCGCATATCTAGGAGACGAGCATGTTGAGAGTTGAAGGCCTGACGGCCGGCTATGGAAATAGCCAAGTTCTTTTTGACATGGGGTTGGAAGCCAGGCGCGGCGAAGTGATTTCAATGGTGGGCCGAAACGGTATGGGCAAGACCACGACAGTCCGTGCGCTCATGGGAATAGTGACACCGCGCACCGGACAAGTCCAGCTTGCAGGAAAGGAAGTAAGCAAACTCGCTCCCTATGCTATCGCGCGGTTGGGAGTCGGCTTGGTCCCGGAGGGGAGGCGGATTTTCGCGTCACTTTCCGTCCAGGAGAACCTGGTTGCTACCTCACGAACAGCGCGGGTGACCGGCGAAACGCCCAAAGCCAGGCAATGGAATCTCGACGAAGTGTTCACGTTGTTCCCCAGGCTACAAGAGCGCCGTCGCCAATCGGCTCGCACTCTATCTGGTGGGGAGCAACAAATGCTCGCTGTCGGTCGCGCTTTGATGACCAACCCCCAACTACTTTTGCTGGACGAAGCTACCGAGGGCTTGGCGCCACTGATTCGAAAGGAGATTTGGCAATGCCTGCAAACACTTAAAGCCCAGGGACAAACCATTCTCGTGATTGACAAAAATCTTAACGAAATGTCAGCACTGGTCGACCGTCACCACGTAGTCGAAAAAGGCCGAGTCGTTTGGATGGGTACTCCGTCCCAATTGGCTCAGCAACCCGATATCGCACAGAAATATCTAGGCGTTTAACTAAGGAATCCTCATGCTTAACCTACCAAAATTCAAGGCTGCGGCTGTTCAAGCTGCGCCGGTTTTTCTTGACACAGATGCGACCGTTCAAAAAGTATGCGACCTCATCAAGGAAGCAGCCGAGAACGGCGCCAAGTTGGTCGCATTTCCAGAGGTTTTTGTCGCCGGCTATCCCTACTGGAGCTGGGTAATGAATCCAGTACAGGGGAGTCCGTGGTTCGAAAAACTATGTCGCTCTGCGATTGAAATACCTGGACCCGAAGTGCAACGAATCGCCGCGGCCGCCAAAGCTCATCAAGTTCATGTCGTCGTGGGTGTCAATGAGCGAAGCCAAACGGGCATCGGAACCATCTACAACACCTTGATTATTTTGGGCCCTAATGGAAGGCTCCTAGGACGTCACAGAAAACTCGTACCCACTTGGGCAGAAAAACTCACCTGGGCGAATGGGGATGGCTCGTCACTTCGAGTCTATGACACAGAGATCGGAAAACTCGGGGCACTCGCCTGCGGTGAAAACACCAATACCCTGGCTCGATTTTCGCTCTTGGCCCAAGGCGAGCTGGTGCATATCGCGAGCTACATATCGTTGCCCGTGGCACCACCGGACTACGACATGGCAGAGGCGATCAAGGTTAGGGCTGCAGCGCACTCCTTCGAAGGCAAAGTATTCACAGTGGTCGCCTGTTCGACCGTTTCCGAGGAGATTATCCAGGCCATAAGCGCCGGTGATCCCGAAATTCGAGCCCAACTTACACGGCGCAACAGTGCCTTCTCTGGGATTCTGGGCCCAGACGGCCGAGTGATTGGCGAACCACTTATAGATAAGGAGGGCATTGTCTATGCGGATATCGATTTGTCACGTTGCATCCAGCCGCGGCAGATGCACGACATCACAGGCCACTACAACCGCTTCGACGTTTTTGACTTGCGTGTGAACCGCAGACCCCTGCAATCAATTCAAAACATCGATTCTGACGCATACAACAACGACAAGTTGGGCGATGAGCAGGAACGATATGAAGCTTCCCTGAGGACAAGCGCATGAATACGCGAAGCATTCGAATTGGACAAATTGTTCCGTCGTCCAACACAACAATGGAGACTGAAATTCCCGCGATACTGCGCGTTCGGGAAATGATTGAACCGGAGCGATTTTCATTTCATTCAAGCCGGATGAGGATGAAAAAGGTAACCAAGGAGGAGCTCGCTGCCATGGACGGCGACAGTGACAGGTGCGCGCTGGAACTTTCCGATGCTCGAGTTGATGTCTTGGGATACGCGTGCCTTGTCGCGATTATGAGCATGGGCTTGGGTTACCACCGCGTATCAGAAACGCGTCTACACCGCCGCACTCAAGAAAACGGAGCCCCCGCACCAGTGGTAACAAGCGCCGGTGCTCTTGTGGACGGATTGAAGGCACTCAAGGCTAAGAAGGTGTCAATCCTCACTCCCTACATGAAGCCACTCACGCAGCTCGTGATCTCATACCTCGAAAATGAAGGCATTGAAGTTGTTGACAGCATTTCACTTGAAATAGCCGACAACCTTGAAGTTGGACGGCAAGACCCGCTGGCGCCAGTCGAAATAACAAAACGTCTTAACACTAAAGGAGTTGACGCTATCGTCGCTTCAGCGTGCGTTCAGATGCCCTCGCTGGCGTCGGTACAGCTGATCGAAGACCGAACGGGTTTGCCCGTTGTTTCTTCTTCGGTATCGACGACATACATGATGCTGAAAAACCTCGGACTGAAGACACATTCTCCAGGTTTCGGTTCCTTGCTTTCAGGCCGTTATTGATGCCCTGGACAAAAAAGCAAGTGGCATCATGACAACTGACGGTCCTGCATGCCATGCTATCGATCTGGTCTTCTCCAATCGTGCGGAGAGGGATAGGCAATACAACGCGCGGGCTTCAGTCGAAAATTACGAAGCCTGTGTGCAGGAGTATGCCGACTTATCAAAGTTTGCTCGACGGCAATGCGTGGGGGTGTACGACTTGAAATACGGGCTTGGTCACGCCGAGCGCCTCGACCTTTTTCCGGCACCCCAGGCAAATGGCCTTTCTCCTCTTTTGATATTTATCCACGGCGGATATTGGAGAGCTCAGACAAAGGAAAACTCTGCCTTGATGGCAAAGGTTTTCACCGATGCAGGGATCGCGGTCGCGACGCTGGAGTATCCGCTTCTTCCCATGGCTACGCTCGGTGAGACAGTGCGCGCCGTGCGGTCAGCTTTGGCCTGGCTGCATCAAAAAGCGGCAATGTTTGGAATTGATGCAAAGCGCATCTACGCCAGTGGCAGTTCCGCCGGGGGGCATCTTGCCGGCATGCTTATGGCCCCTAATTGGCAGTCTGAGTATGGACTGCCAGCTGACGTTGTTAAGGGAGGGCTGGGGCTTAGCGGCTTGTATGACATTCAACCGCTTTGCGATACCCACGTCAATGACTGGTTGCGTCTCTATCCCGAACAAGCTCGTCGGCTTAGTCCTATGTTCCAGCTTCCGGAAAAACACACACAGCTGATTCTGGCGGTCGGTGGGAAAGAAACGCAGGGCTTTAGAAACCAAACCGCGGCGTACCAAGCGGTATGTGAATCGCAGGGGGTACGGGTGACACGCGTCCGCGACCAAAACTGCAATCACTTCAATTTGCTTTGCGAACTTGCTCGAGAGGACAGCGAGCTCACCTTGGCAACCGTTGCAATGATCAACGGCGATTGAAATGGCTTTTGCGCTAGCTAGATCCGTTTCCCAGCGCTATCTCAATTATCTTTACATAGGTGGTAACAGCATGAACCAGACCATTTTTTCCTTCCCAACCTCACAAAATGCACTGTCTTTGATCGGTCGAGCCCTCGTCGCTATGCTTTTCCTGCCAGCCGGCGTAGCGAAGCTTCTCGGTTTTGCCGGGGTTACGGGATATATCGCATCAAAGGGTGTGCCCCTTCCTCAAGCTGCAGCCGCAATAGCCATCCTGGTTGAAGTAGGTGTCATTTCACTTCTCCTGGTAGGTTGGCAGACGCGCTGGGCCGCATTAACGGTTGCCATCTTTACGACGGTCATAACCTTTATATTTCACCCGTATTGGGCAGTGCCGGCTGAGGCTATGACTGTGCAAAAGCTCTACTTCTATAAGAACTTTGCCATCGTCGGCGGCCTGCTTCTTCTATGCGCCTTTGGCCCTGGTGGTTGGAGCGTTGACGCTCGCCGGGGCAACAAATAGGCCTTTTGGCGTTTCGCTAGGTCGATCACATAAACCGGAGTGGAAAATGATCAGAGGTAACTCATTCAACTCGTGCGCGGAGCTTTTCAAGTTGAAGTGGGTGGTTGCAATTCTTCTGACATTGACCGGGCTGGCTTCTGCACAGACTGACGCATTTTCCGTGCTTGATGTAGAGCTCGACCGCTTGAACCCGGTCTTCGTATGAATACATGAACTACCTTCTGGTAGTCCAAGTTTTGTCCGCATCCCCGTGGGTCAGATTTCGACGGAATTCAACAGGCTTACCCCTTGAGGGTAAGCGCAAGCGGGCCATGAAAACTGAAACAGCAGCCGAATACCAGTACGTCGCAGGTCAAACGCGCCCAGGCTTCGCTGCCTTGTTCGAGGAGCTTTAGGTCGTTGCCCGGCTCCTATGTAGCGGGCGGCGGTTGCTGTTAGTCGAGCGCGATTTTTCCCTGGTTAATAATCATCTGAAGCCGCGATGACTCTGCCTTGATCCGCTCACCAAGCTGCGCGGACTCCGCGTTCGACGCAGGCTCGACGCCGAGATCACGCAATTGTTTCTGGAATTCAGCATCATTCCTGAGCGACTCCAGTGCTTTCCGCAGCGTTTCGCGTATTGGCGCGGGCAGTCCGTTGGGGGCTCCCAGGGCGATCCAGCCTTCCACCTGGAAATTGGGCAGCCCGGATTCCGAAATTGTCGGCACGTTGGGAAGAAGAGGGCTTCGGGCCGGACCGGTGACGGCGATGGCTTTCAGGTTTCCGCTTCGGATATGCGGAATGGATGCGGGAATTGCGTCGAACATCATCGAGATGCTGTTTCCCAGCAGGTCCGCCATTGCATTGCTTGAGCCTTTGTACGGAATGTGAAGAATCGCCGTATCGGCAGCCTGATTGAACGACGCGCCCATCAAATGAAATATCGTTCCGCTACCCGACGTCCCGTAAGAAAGTTTGTTGGGTTCTTTCTTGGCTGCGGCGATGAGATCCTGCAAATTGTTGATGGGTGATTTGCCATTCACGGTCAGGATAAATTGATTGGTGGAAACCAGGCCGATGGGATCGATTTGGGAGGCGCGGAAAACGCTGTTTTTGTAGAGATTCGGCGCAACCGTCAGGGTCGTATTTGGCACGACCAGAACGGTATAACCGTCCGCTCGCGACTTGGCGACGTAGTCCGCACCGATGAGCGACCCGGCTCCCGCTTTGTTTTCGACGATCGCAGGCTGGCCCAGCTTCGCGGCCATCCCTTGAGCGACCAAGCGCCCAACGATGTCGACAGTGCCCCCGGCGGAATAGGGCACGATGAAATGGATGGGTGCATTTGGAAAAGCGGGCGGAGTTGTCGCACTCGCCACACATGAAGCGCCTCCAGCCAAGGCCAAAAACATGAACTTGATAAAAGGTTTCATAGAAGACCCAGAAAAAGTGGATGCAGCGAATTGCTGCGGCTTACGGAAAAAACCCGGCGAGCAAGCGATTGAACTCTTGCGGTTTTTCGATATTGAGAAAGTGCCCCGAGTTTTCGATGATGCTGAGTCCCGCCTGGGGGATCGCCAAGTGGATGTCTCTCATCTGTTCAGGAGGGGCCAGTTTGTCGTGGCTCCCCCCCAACACCAGCGTAGGCACCGTGATCCGTGACATGTCAAGAAATGGTTTGAGTGCAATCCGCATTTCGATGACCTTGATGTAATTGGCCGGCACCAGGCTGACCAGGCTTTGCCGCAGTCTTTTGAGCATTTCCGGTGTGATCGCCGGGCCGACCAGCGTCGGCAGCAGTGTTTCCGCGAGGGCTTCGGTGGATCCCCCCTGGCGCAGGGGGGCAAGGCGGCGCTGCGCGAATTCCTCTCCATTGGCGACTGGTGCATGGGCGCCACGACAGGCCGCAAGAACAAGCGATAGAACCCGGCCCGGCCACTTCGCATAGAAAGCCTGCACCACCAGGCCTCCCATCGAGAGCCCGACAAGGTGGGCTTTTGGGATGCCCAGTTCGTCCAGCACGGCTGCAACGTCAGCCGCGAAGTCTTCAAGGGCCACCTGGTCGCCCTGCCATTCACTCGATCCATACCCACGCAGGTCCATCGCGATGACCTGATGGGTGGAGGCGAAGGCTTCAATCTGATCCGTCCAATTCGACCGGTTTCCGCCTATGCCGTGCACAAACACGATAGCCGGCCCGGCTCCTTGGACCTCGAAAGCGATCCGTGGCTGGGTGCGCGTCATGCGCGGTCCGCTTCGAGATGCCGGTGAGTCGAGTTTCATGGTGTTAACCAATTGGAAAGTTAAGGCAGTTTAAAACTGAGCCTTGAGCTTGCGTAGGCCTGTAAAATTCAGGTGGCAATAACCTTAAGTTATGTGATGACGCCAAAAACCCTGGAGTATTTCGCCGCGATTTACGCCCACCGAAGCCTGGGAAAGGCGAGCGCGGAACTGGGCATTTCCCAACCCGCGCTGAGCAAAAGCCTGAGGGCGCTGGAAGAGGAGATTGGAGCCCCTTTGTTTTTGCGGCATCCCTGGGGAATGGAGCCGACAAAATTCGGGCATACGTTCAGCAGCCACAGCACTGCCATTGGAAAGCAGTTTGGGGCTTTGCACCGGGACATCCACGCCCTTCTCCACGCTCAGCTTGGCAGCGTTCAAGTGGGCATGAACTTGGGCGCGGCAACGGCGCTGGCTCCTGGCGCCATCTTGTCACTGGCCGCCATCAGACCTGGTATCAGGATTGGGTTGGTTGAGGGCCTTTATGAGAATCTCGTCGGTGGCGTGCTCAGCGGTGCCCTCGATCTTGCGATCACCACTGCGCCACTGCTGGAACTGCCCAGTGCACTGGCGTTTGAACCGTTGTTCGACGATCCTTTTGCGGTAGCGATGGCAAAAAACCATCCCATGGCGGGCTACGCTCTTGAAGGCGATGCCTCTGTGCTCCTCAGTTACCCCTGGGTCTTGCCTCCCGATGAGGGAATGCTCCGGCCACGTATCGTTGAAATGTTCAAGCGGCTGGGATTGCGTGCACCTGTACCCCGCGTTGAAGCGGTTTCATTCACGGCAGTGCTCGAATTACTTTGCGCCGGGCAATTTCTCACATTGCAGCCGGCCTCGGTCCTGCAAAGCAGGGTGTCCATGCCTCACCTCACCTGGATAGACCATCCCAGCCTGCGCATTGAACGAACCGTCATATGCGTATGGCGGCGTGATCGGGAGTTGTCCCCGGCCGCTGCGGAATTGAAGGAGGTCATCTTGGCTTTCGCCAGGAAAATATGCCGGCTGGAGCTTTCCTGGAAACCGGTGCCGTTCACGGCGGGCGCACATTGCCCCATTGCTCACCCCAGTTCTCCGCGATCATTGCCTGGCTCAAAGTGGTAATGAAGGCTTTCCCAGCCAGGCTGAGTTGGCGGCGCGAAGAGTACAGTACATAAATCGACATTGGCGCAGGTGCCCAACCTGCAGTGACGATGCGTAAATCTTCAGCCTCCACATGCGGCCGGCACATGGGCCAGGGTAGCCGTGCAATACCCAGACCTGCCAGTGCAGCCTTGAGCACGGCGATCAGACTGTCACAACCGAACTGCACTGGCAAATCCACTTTCACAGATTCCCCGTCCGGGCCATTGAGTTGCCAGCTTGCCCAGGCGTCGCGGGAGTTCCAGCCAATGGCGGGCTTGCGCGTTAGCTCCTGCGGCGTCATGGGCCAGTCGCCGGCTTCCATCAGCGAGGGGGCAGCGACCAACACATACGAAAGCTGAACTAAGCGCCGAGCGATGAGGTCGGAATCGGGCAAGCTCTGGTTGCTTGGGTGTATCACCAAATCGTAGGGGTCGCAGCGGGGGGCATCTGTTCCGTGGGTAGTCGTCAAATGCACTTGCACGCGCGGATGTGCACGTGCAAATGCTACCGCTACATCGGCCACCAGGACGGACGATAAGGCAATGGGGCAAGCCACGCGCAAGGGGCCGGAAGGCGTGGTGGCGCTGTCTAGTGCTGCTGTTATTGCGGTTTGGGTCTCTGCCCGAATTTGCAGACCGTGCTGCAGCAGACGACTGCCGATTTCGGTGACGGCGAAAGTGCGTGAACTGCGCGTGAGCAAACAAACGCCTAACAGCTCTTCCAATGCTGCAATGCGTCTGCTTAGCCTCGACTTTGGAATGCCGCTACGCTTGCTTGCGGCTGTGAACCCTCCGGCTTCTATAACTTCAACAAGAAGAAGGAGGTCGTCAGCAAAGACGCTCAGCTCCTGAATGTGTTCAATCTTGTCAGGCATAGAGGAACCTCCTTTGAGGATTGACGTCAAGGGCGACGTGAAATCGTGCACCGCTGCCCTTGAGCAGAACCACTGTCCACGGCCGTGCTCGATCACTGACGGGGAACATAGATACCTCGGCTGACAAAATTCATCGCCAGAACAACGAGCGCAGCGAGCAACATCGGCACGAAGGCGCTCAGCACGATGTCGCGCGGCATTGCTCCGAGAGACATGAGCATGCCGCCTATCGCCGGTCCTATAACGGCGCCAACGCGGCCGAAGGCGGCGGCCCAGCCGATGCCGGTGACTCGCGAGGCCGGGGGATACAGTGAAACGGCCAAGGCGCTTTGACCGATGTTTCCACAGTTCAAGCCTGCGCCAATGCCGCCAAGGACCAACAACAGCGCTACTCTGTCGAAATTAAGCTTGCTGACGCAGGTGATTAATACCACCGTAAGCAGTGCCGTTGCGACCAGTACACGTTGGGTACTAAAGTAGGCCGACAACGGCACCAGCAACAGTGTGCCGATAACCCCCCCAATACCGAGTGCGACGGCGCCTAGTGGCGCATCCGTAGGGCTGAAGCCAAAGCTGCCCAGGAGCGTAGGCACCCAAAAAATAAGGGCGTAGAACGTAGCGAAATTCAATAGCGCAAAACACCAAAGCAGAACGGTGCGAACGGCCATTCCGCCCTCCATGAGGCTGCGAACGCTAGCACCGCGTGGCGCATCAACGATGCGTTTTTTCACCTCATCCTCGGTAGGCAGGCCCCACCATAGCGCCGGGAGAAGCAGAAAAGGCAATAGTGAACCGACCAGGAAAATGGAACTCCAGCCGAACTGTGCGATCAATCGCCCAGCCATTGCGCCACCCGCGGTGCCGCCCATCACCAAGCCTGTTGCAACGCCAATAGTGATGACTTCCCTCCGATGTTGCGGACCGTACTGCACCGCCAGCGATATGGCTGCCGGCAGGGCAGCTCCCAGTCCAATGCCGGTGAGGATGCGCAACCAGGACAGAGCATGTATCGAGGTTGCAAACGCTGTGAGCAATGAGCCAAGCGCGAATATCGTGACGCTGCTGATCATGACGTTGCGTCGGCTGTAGCGGGCCGCAACCCAGCCACTGCAAACATAGCCGATCACAGCGCCCAAGCTGGTGCCCATGAAGGTTGGGGTAAAGGCCGATGAAGGAAGGCTCCATTCATGCGCCATAATCGGCACGACCAATCCGATCGAATTGGTATCAAAACCATCGAGCAGAACAGTCAGGAAACAAAGAACTACACCTCGCCACGATACGGTGCCGCTAGTGGATCTGGCAATCGAGTGAGTGGCGATGGCAGTGCTCATAATCCATCCTTTGTGTGAGAACGACCTCATACAACCGATACAACGGCGCAGACTTGATTGAAAAGCATGCAGAATGGCCGTTGTTGTGTGAATGCAGGCCCGTGGGAAGACACATGCGGCCAACCGTCCGACAGTTGGGTTACCCACCAGGAACGTCTTGAAGGGCTGGTCCCGGGAATATAGGCAGCGGCTCGGTCTTCCCGCGGGCTATGCGGGACGGGAACCCTGGTACTCGCAGGTGCAGAAGGAGGCCGGCTGCTGAGCACTACCTCACTCACGATCGATGCATTGCCGCCAACATGTCTCTGATCGCCGCTCGATTTTGAACTATTGACGGATCTTTCCTACGCTTGTGACGATAGACAACTCGACGAAGCTCGAACCGGTTCGCTGTCCTGGTTTAAAGCTTATCAAGTATCCGCCAAGGTCAAAAGCGCTCATGTTGTTCAGGGCCAGAATGATTCCTTCACGGCTTGGCTTAGGACCTTGGCGACGTACCGCCTCCGCAATGACGTGGGCGGTGATGTAGCCTTCCATCATGGCGTAGCTCACCGGAACTTCTAAGTTCGGCGTTTTGGCTGCGGTGTCAATAAATTCCTTGACTAGTCGGCTGGAGAGTTTGTAAGGGCTGGGCGTTACTTGAGCAATTGCTACGCCTTGCATTTGCTCTTCTGCCAGCCGCTTTGACAGCTGCTCAATATCCACTCCTGAGTGCGCCAACAGCTGCGCGGTGCCGCCGTCCGCGCGATACTTTTCAATGAAAGCGGCGGCCGCGGCACTGCTGGATATCAACATGACAGCTTGCGGCGGTTGCGCGACAAAGCTAGCAACCGCGCTTGTGACATTGACGGAGTTAGCGGCGTATGACGCACGTACTGTGATTCTTACATTGAACCTTTTTGCTGTTTCTTCGCTCGCTGCGATCAATGCGTCAGAGCCCGATCCGGCCTCAAAAAAAACGCCTACGCGTGTGATGCCGACCGTCGCGAGATGATTGATCATCTTGGAAATTTCGTCGCGAAGGCTTGCGCGGACGCGATAGAGATTCGGAGCTTCTGGCCGAATTTCGGAAATACGATAGCCTACAAGTGCGATCTTGTCGGCTTCCAGGATACCCGCGCTAACCAGGTCGGCGATATTTTTGTTTCCAAAGAATCCGGCTAACACCAGCGGCTTTTCCTCGGCAATCAGCTGCTTGGTTAATGCAACTGTATCTTCCGGCCTTCCCCCATCATCCCGGCGCAAGAGGGTGAAGGTGTGACCGTTGACCCCACCCGTCTTATTTAACGCGTTGAAATGCAACTGCATGCCGGCGGAGTAGGCTCGACCTTGACTGGCCTCGAGCCCGGACAGAGGTCCAACTTGGCCTACGACGACTTGTTCGGCAAAAGACGGCATGGTGATCGCTACGCACAGACCAACTGATGCATTGATAATAGATTTTGCAGATGCCTTCAGGAAATTCCGGTGACCACGGCAGGCATCGTTATGTCGGCCAGCAAGAATCGAAAAACGGCAGTAGATTCTTCGGCAGAAATCCACTCTTACTGCTCGGCTGATAGAGATATTGCCGACCGACCACAAAGCATTTGATTTCATCATTAGCAGCTTTCTTTTGGTGTCGATTTACTGTTAGGAGTCGGTAGCGGGCATAACTAACTTGGAACCAATGAGAGCAGTGCAACGGCGCAAAGTAACGCAAGGCAAAGCGGTCAACAGGGATTGCGAAATCGGCGCGGTTAGTCGACCTTGGCGCCGGAGATTTTGATAGCTCTCGCTGTGGGGGCACGCTCGAGTTCGATCGCGCGGGCAAACTCCGCTGGAGAGCTAAAAATAGGCTCAAATCCACGCGCTTGCACGTCACGCTGCTGGAAGTCGGGGTTTACGGAAATTGCACGAATGTCCTGCGCTATCTTTCGCACAATTTCCGGCGAGGTACCTGCGGGAGCGAACATCCCAAACCACGCTTGCGCCGGGACTTCCCCGAAGCCCAACTCCGCGAACGTGGGGACTTGGGGAAGCAAGGCTGACCGGGTCTTTCCACCAATGGCCAGCGGCTTTAATTTTCCTGACTGGATGTGAGGCATGGAGGAGGCTGCGCCGCTCAATGTGAACTCGACTTCGCCGCCCACTAACGCACTAAGTGCCAGGGGAACACCGCGGTAAGGCACGTGCAGAATGAAAAGGCCGGCCTTGTTTTTGAGCACTTCCATGGCCAGATGAGGCTCGCTACCGCTGCCATAAGACGCGTAGTTATAGCGGCCCGGCTTGGTTTTAACCTCCTTGATCATTTCACTGAGGTTGGACATCGGCACGTCGGCACGTGTAAGAAGAATCTGATTGAGCTGAACCAGCTGCGTCACAGGCGTGAAGTCTGTCACGGCGTTATAGGGCAGCTTCGCGTAAAGCAAGGGGTTGGTGGTCACCGTCGTCTGCGACGTCAGCAAAAGTGTATAGCCGTCCGGCGGCGACTTTGCCACTGTATCGGCTCCTGCAATCGTGGCAGAGCCTGATTTATTGTCGATAACGACAGGCTTGCCCCACTTGATGCTGAGTTGCTGTGCAAGCGATCTCGCGAGCACATCTATGCCACCTCCAGCGGGGTAAGGCACAACGATTTTGACCGGTCGGGCAGGATAGGGCTGCGCATATGAGGCGGGGGCGAACAAAATCATGGACGCCAGCGTGAAAGCGGCGAGGCGGAATAGCATTGAAATGGACATACAGAGACCTCAGATATCAAAGAACTTGGAAAAGTGATCGACTGGAAGTCATCAACCTCTTGCGGGAAATGCAAGCGACAGCACGCTACGGTAAAGCTGGGTTTCTGGATTTGCCAAGTCCAGCATGATGTCGAAATGATTTTTCTTCTTCACGGTGTAGGTGTCACGTAGAAGAGCGTGAGCCTTGAGGTAGCGAGCCATTTCTTCGCCCTGTCTTCGGAATTCGACGGTGTCGTGTTCTGCGACGACCACGTCGACTGGGCAGGAAACACGTACCGCCTGGTGTTTAAGTGAGAAATCGAGAACCTGCTCCTTCGATAGCGCGAGACGCACGTTGCGATAAGACAACCGTACGGGTTCCAGGTCGCACAATCCGCTGATCAACACGGCACCAGCAAAGGGGTTTGAGCGGACCCCAAGGTTGCCCCAATCCTGCGTAAGGCACTGGCTGACAAGGTGCGTTCCCGAGGAGTGGCCCACAAGAACGATTCGCTCTGGATCACCGCCAAAGTGATGAATATGATTGACCAGCCACCCAATGCCATGACGCACCCTCGCAACCATGTGGGAAAAATTAACGGTTGCCGCGGTGTGGAAACCCAGCGCGACGAAAAGTGCCCCCGCTTTAGTGAACGCAGGCGCGGCAAATGCGCTGGCTTCTTTGTCAAGACTCACCCATGCACCACCGTGAACGAAAACCACGACGGGTCTTGAAGTCGCATGAACATCGCCGTAGATGTCCAGGCATTCACGGCCGTCCTCACCCCAGCGTAAATCTGGAACCGCCACGTCCGCGCGGGCTCGTTTGCTCAGTGCTCTTACCTCTCCCATGATGTCGTTATGCGACGGACAGGCCTTCGGGTTGTCGTACTGCGCATCAAGCTCTGCCTGTGTATAGCCGCTGTAAACCAGACTTCTCACTGCTACTCCTTCATTGATTCATTTGCACTCTAGGCGGATTGATAATTGATGTAAAACGATAAATAAGCGTTAATACTCAATAAAATGTGCATAATGAGTTGAATGAATTTGAGTTGGTAAACGGATCCCCAAGGCCATGCTTCCTACTTTGCGTCAGCTTGAAGCCTTTATAGCCGTGTGCAACGAGGGCAGTTTTCATGCGGCGGCGCAGCGCAT
>JAJKJM010000007.1 GCA_021153985.1 Polaromonas sp. | reverse complement strand
TTGCCCACATAAAGCGTGCCGGACGAGAGGTCTTTCTCGCGGTCAGCCACGAAGACGAAGAGGCCGCTGTTGGTGGCGTCGTCGCCCATCAGCACGGTGCGGTTGTCGGGCATGACCTGCACCAGCTCGTGCGAGATGCGGCCCATGTTGTAGTGCTTCTTGACTGTGCCGGTGCCGTCGGCGTGCACGGTGACTTCAGGCAGGTGGCCGTAGTGGTAGGGGTTGGCTTTGGTTTCGTCGCCGTAGACGTTCTTGCTGAATTTCTTGAACTGCGAGCTCTCGGTGGCAAACGGTGCGTCAGGCTCGTACTCTTCGCTGGAGAGGTGGGTATTCCAGGGCGAAAGGCTGGCGCCGCAGGTGATCCACAGGCCGTGCGCCTTGGACATGTCCACGTTGTGGTACTTCACCAGGCTGAGCTTGCCGGTGGCCTGGTCCTGGTCCAGCGTCAGCACGGCGATGGGCGAGGGCAGGTTGCCGTAGGCGTCGGCGCCGGCCTGGTCGCGCGTGGTGTACTCAAACTGCACGACGGCAAACACCGCCTTGCCCTTCACGCCGGGCACGCTGGCATTGGCCAGACCCAGCAGCGAGGTGCCGTCCGGCGAGTCCGAGAAAATCTGGCGCTCTTTGCCGGGCACTGAGCGGTCGATGATGGGCTGGTTGTTGATGTCGACATAGCCGCCGGCCAGGATCGTGCCGCCTTTGCCGTCCGGCACCATGTCGCCGGTGACGAAGAAGGGCTGGTAGGCCAGCTTGTAGCTCTGCGTGCTGTTGTCCTTGAGCTGCACCTGCAGGCTGGAGCCCACGGTGGTGGTGGCCATCGCGGCCGCGTTGGCAAGCGTTGGGGCGGCCATTGACGAGAAGCTGGAGGAAACGTAATTGCCTGCCATCGCCGGGCCGCTGCCGGTGGCGCAGCCCGCGAGCAGCGTGCTGGAGGCCAGTGCGCCCAGCGGCAGCATGGGGGCGGTCAGGAACTTCAGGGCGGTGCGGCGGGTGGGATTTGCGGGGGAGGCCAGGTCGGACATTGTTGTGTTTTCCAGGTTTTCAGGTGGGGGGAGAGTCGCGAAACTGCGGCCCCGGCCATGCACCCCGTTAGAGGTATGGTCGGGCTGCGCTGCCGGAATCTTAGGAAGCTTGTGTGACAGTTTCTTGAAACGCGTTGCCACGAAAGGTCTGGGGCAGGGTGCTTGCCGGTGCATTAACCCCGCGGCGGGTACTTGAATAGTTCCGGCTGCGTCGCAAGCTGTCTATGGGCGGGCCAGAATCGGCCTGCACTGAACCGCAAAACAAACGCAACCGCAACCCCAAAGGCCCGACCATGACCACCACCCTCAAAATCGATTTCGTATCCGACGTTTCCTGCCCGTGGTGTGTCATCGGCCTGAAGTCGCTGGATCAGGCGCTGGAACGCGTGCAGGGCGACATCAAGGCCGAGCTGCATTTCCAGCCCTTTGAGCTCAATCCCAAAATGGCGCCCGAAGGCCAGGAGATCACCGAGCACATCACCCAGAAATACGGCATCACGCCAGCCCAGGCCAATGCCAACCGGGAAAACATCCGTGCGCGCGGCGCGCAGGTGGGTTTCAAGTTCAGCATGGCCGACGAGCCCGGCGGCGGGCGCAGCCGCATCTACAACACCTTTGACGCGCACCGCCTGCTGCATTGGGCCGAGCTGGAAAGCCCGGCCCAACAAAAGCTGTTGAAGGAAGCCCTGTTCAAGGCCTATTTCACCGATGGGCAAAGCCCAGCCTCACACGACGTGCTGGTGACGGCTGCCGTGGCTGCGGGCCTGGACGAGGCCCGCGCACGTGAAGTGCTGGCCTCGGATGACTACGCCGATGACGTGCGTGAACGCGAACAGTTCTATCTGACCCAGGGCATCCATTCCGTCCCGGCGGTGATCATCAATGACCGCCACCTGATCTCGGGCGGGCAACCCGCTGAAGTGTTCGAGCAGGCGCTCAGGCAAATCGCCGCTGCCGGTTGACACCTCCGGAGGCAGCCACGCCTGACAAAAAAGGGCGCCTTGCGGGCGCCCTTTTTCATGGCCTGATGGGCCGCTTACTTTTGCTGCTTCGAGGATGAAGATCCGGAATTTCCAGAAGAGCCGCTGAGGGACGAGCCGCTGGAACTGCCGGATGTACCCGAACTGCTGGAGCCGATGCCCGAACTGCCGCTGCTGCCCGTGCCTCCCACTTGCGAGCCGGAACCGAACGATTCGGAATTCTGGTTGCGTGAATTGCTGTCGGAACTGCCGTAGGAGCCGGAAGAACCGGACGAGCCCAGGCCGGATGAACCCGAGGAGCCGTAGCTGCTTCCTGACCCCGAACCGCCGCTGCCCTGAGCACCCTGAGCACCCTGGGCACCCTGGGAAGAGCGTTTGCTGCGCCAGCTGTTGAATTCGTCGGAGAACTTGCCGTAACGTTCCTTGCGCCAGTCGTCATAGTCCTGATCCAGGTTGCGCAGCTGTTCGCTGCGCCACTGATGGTAGTCGGGGTCCCAGTGGCCGCCATGGCCGCGCTGGCTTCCATACTGGCCGCCTGAGCCGCCATATTGCCCGCCGCCGTACTGGCCCCCAGATTGCCCGTACTGGTCTGACTGTCCCCATTGGCTGGACTGTCCGCCCTGGCCGCCATATTCGCCGTAACCGCCATACTGGCCTTGGCCGCCGCCGTAATCCCGGCCGCCCAGGCTACCGTAGTTCTGGCCGCCATAGCGCTGGCCGCCCTGGCCGCCGTAGTCCCGGTTGCCATACCTGCCGTAGCCCTGGCCACCGCTGCTATAGGCCTGGCCTTCCTCGTTTCCATAACCTTGCCTGCCGCCGTAGCCGCCTTGACTTCCGTAGTTTTGGCCGGCGCCATAGCCTCCCTGGCTGCCGTAATTCTGGCCACCGCCGCCGTAGCCTTGCCCGCCGCCCTGCGCGCCCTGGTAGGCGGGGCCGCCGGCGCCGCGGCCGTATGACGAGGCATTGTCGGCGCCGTAACCGCCACCGTAGCCGCTACCCATACCGCTGCCCATGCCGCCGCCATAACTTCCATATTGCGAGCCCGACTGGTTGAACTGGTCCTGCTGGCCGCTTCGTCCGCCCCGGTCAGAACCGTATTCGCGGCTGCCATAGCCGCCTTGCTGCTGCTGGTCATCGCCGCGCCAGTCCCGGCGGCCCTGGTCTTCATAGTCACGTGAACGCATATCGAACTCCTTTTTTGGACAACAAGAATTTCATGAAAGGAGTGGCGCCAGCTAGGTTTATCTTGCGGCGCCACGCTCCCGGTTTTTTCCTGGTTCCTGAAAAAACCGGAACACAGGCTTTCAATTTAGGGAGGGCAGGGGAGGGGGTTTGTCGGAGCTTCGCCAAGTCGGTGTAGGACAAACCAAGCATGGCGACGCTGCCCTGACCGGCATCGCGCGGCCTGCGAAAACGCTGCAATGAGGGACTCAGGCGAGTGTTTCATTGCTTGCGCCGCCCCACTCAGCTTTTCAGGCTTACATCCCAGGAATTCCATGCCGTATCAACTTCACTATTGGCCCACCATCCAGGGACGCGGAGAATTTGTCCGGCTGGCGCTGGAGGCCGCAGGCGCTGACTACGTGGATGTGGCGCGGGGCTCCGAAGAGGAGGCTCAGGGCATTCCCGCCATGATGCATTTCATGGAAAGCCCGGATGTGCGGCATCCGCCATTTGCGCCGCCTTTTCTGGTGGACGGCAAGACTATCGTGGGGCAATCCTCAGCCATCCTGCTGTACCTTGGCCCCCGGCTGGGCCTGGTTGGAAAAAGCGAACCTGCGCGCCTGTGGACGCACCAGCTGCAGCTCACCATCGCCGATGTGGTGGCCGAGGCGCACGAGAGCCATCACCCGGTTGGTGTGGGCCTGTATTACGAAGACCAGAAGAAGGAGGCGCTTCGCCGCGCAAAAGAGTTCAGGACGGCGCGGGTGAAAAAATTCCTGCGCTGGTTTGAGGCCGTGCTGGAGCGCAACCCGCGCGGCAGCGAACACCTGGTAGGCAGCAAGCTGAGCTATGCCGACCTTTCGCTGTTTCAGCTGGTGGACGGGCTGCTGTACGCCTTTCCCAAGGCGGCCCGCCGCGCGCTGAAAAACGCGCCGCTTGTTGCCGCCCTGCACGACCGCGTGGCGCAACAACGGCGCGTGGCGGCCTACCTGGCGAGCGAGCGGCGCATCCCCTTCAACGAAGAGGGCATCTTTCGCCGCTATCCCGAACTCGATGCCTGAGTTGCAGTTCTACTCCGGTTCCCATTCCAGTTCAGGTTCACTCAATGCTCCTTTTTTGATAGCTGCTTGCGCTTTATCCGCAAGGGCTGGGGGCCAAAATCTTATAAATTTCCCGGGTAAAGCGCGTGCCCCGGCCTGCGCGGCGTTCTCCTACAAAAGGGGCTGTGCTTGCCTGACCGCACGGTACTGCTGCCGGTTGCACTATCGATTCACGTGCCCGGAAAAATCAATCTTGCCGCATGCAAGGCCCGGGCAGTTTTTCAACTTCCGCAAGAGACAAAGGAGCACTCCATGGCAAAGGAACAGCACGATCAGAATCTTGACCCCATCAGCAAAGAGCCCGGTTCCCATCCAGTCGGGACCGGCCTTGGTGCTGCGGCGGGCGGTATCGCTGCGGGCGCAGCGGCCGGGACGGTGGCCGGCCCGGCAGGTGCTGTCGTGGGCGGCATAGCGGGTGCTGTGGCCGGCGGCCTGGGTGGCAAGGAGGCCGCCGAAGCGCTGGATCCCACCGCTGAAGAAGCCTGGTGGCGCGACAACTACATGCATGAGCCCTACTACCAAAACAGCCGCTCGTTTGACGACTACGCGCCTGCCTATCGGCTCGGTTTCCTGAGCCGCAACCGGCCCCATGAAACTTTTGAGGAAAGAGAAAGCGACTTCCAATCCCAGTGGGAGCGGCGCAAGGAAGGGTCATCGCTGAGCTGGCCCCAAGCCAGTGCAGCCGTCCGCGCGGCGTGGGACCGTGCCGGCCGGTATGAGCGGGGCGGCTATGTCACGGGTACAGGCGCTGGCGGCAGCGACGCCGCCGCCAAAACGGTGGCGGCCGCTTCCGTTGACAACGACGTTGACGACGATGAAGACGTCATTGAAGTGTTGAACGACCTGCTGGAGTCGTGCCGCGACGGTGAATACGGCTTCCGCGAATGTGCTGAACATGCAAAGGCACAGGACCTCAAGACCCTCATGTTGCGCCATGCCGACGAATGCCGGGCTGGCGGGCTGGAACTGCAAACGCTGATACGCCAGTTGGGCGGCAAACCTGACGACGGCGGTTCGGTCAGCGGGGCGCTGCACCGAGGCTGGGTGTCGGTCCGTGCCACGCTCAGCGGCTATAGCGACCAGGCCGTGCTGAATGAATGTGAGCGCGGTGAAGACGCGGCGGTAGCGCGCTACCGCAAGGCCCTCAAAGCCAACCTGCCGGCCGGCATCCGGGCGGTTGTGGAACGCCAGGCGCAGGGCGCGCAGCGCAATCACGACCAGATCAAGGCGCTTCGAGACACATTGAAGACCAGTTGATCGGCAGGTACCCGGAAGTTTCACAGTTTTTGCCGGCACTCGAGGTTCGGCAAACCAGGGGGCGGCGTCAGCTGCCCCTTTTTTTTATGCCGCTAATTTTTCAGCCGGCTCGCACAATCAACCTGCGCATCCAGTTGTTTCCCATTGCGGGAATAGTCCGAGTCGGTGACCTTGCAGCCTGAGCGTTGCTCGATCGCTTGAAGCAACGCTGCGCGCCCGGGCGCCGAAGCGGAAACGTCGCCTGCGGCTGGTGGCGCAGTCGCTGTCCATGTGCCTGCCGTCAGCTGGCTGATGAGGTAGGTCCGGCCCTCCACGTTGACGCGGTGCACGGGGGGATCGCCCGCAGTGGCGGCGCAGCCGGCCACGCCGGCGGCCGCCAGGATCGCCAGCGCCGCTTGTGCGGCACCTGAAATGTGGGTCATGCCACCAGCCTGGCGCCAGGGGTGCGAGCGTGCGAGGCCGCATCAGGTTCAAGCGCATGCAATGGAGCCGGCGTTGCAGTGGTGGCCGCTTTGGGTTCCGGCACCTTGGGCGGTGCTTTGGGCGATTTGGGGTCTGGGCACCCTGACAGGAAGATCACGGCAAGCAGGGTTGCCGACGTGAGAGGCAAGAGCGTTTTCATGATGTCTCCAGGCGCATGGGCAGTGTTGTCACGCTACCTGAATGATAGGACGCAGGCCCTGGCAAGGCCAGTGCCTGGAGGCCTTTGAAGGCCAAGTCGCGGCGGCCACCTACAGGCGGCGCTTATGCGTGGAAATGACGCCCATGCGCTGCAGGGTTTCGTTGAGGCTGCGGGGAGGTGTCTGGGTGCCGGGTGCGGCGCATTGCTGCTGGGCCGCGGAGTTGTCCCGTGGGCGCCGGCGTCCGAGTTCCGCCGCGATCCGGCGTCCTTCAGTTTGAAGGTATTGCGTGATGTCCATCGGGGCCGGCAGCTTGGTGTGATTCATGGCAAGGTCTCTTGTAGGCATGAAAAAGCGAAGGTGGGGCCTTCGCTTTGATGGTTCCTTTTCACGGGCAGCAAGTTTTAGCTGTTGCTGCGGCCTGATTGCCGGCTGCCGGTCTCGCTGGGTTCCATGTTTTCGTCGCGCTCCGTCCGGTTCGACTGACCGGATTGCTTGCGCGAACCACTCTGGCTGTCCTCCTGGCGGCCCTGGTTGCCACGGGCGCTTCCATGCTGCCCCTGGCTTGCGCCGCCCTGGTTCAATTGCGCGTCACTGGCCTTGTTCACGTTCTGGCGGTCTTGCTGGCCAGGCTGGTTCTGGTTGCGCTGGCCTTGCTGCTGTTGCCGGTTGCCTTGGGCCTGGGGGTTGCTGTCCTGGTCCTGGCGTTGATCTTTCTTCTGCGGATTGTTCTGGTTGGAAGCCATACAGTTCTCCTTGAAGGTGATGAATGGAAAGTACGAAGTGAACGGGCTGCCTTCGCTTATGGGCTTTGCTTCACCCGCTGCAAGTTCAATGTAACGAGGCCGGGGCAAATTGCCTGTCGGGGCCGGAGCCCTGGCGTTGTAGGAACGGGATGACAGATGCCGCTACTGACCACCCGCTACCGGCTGCCGTCATGACACTATCCGGTGGTGGTTTTCCGCGGTGGTTTGAAGCCAAGGCGCTTCATGGCGCTGGTCAAGCTGTTTCGGGAGGCTTCGTAGGCATCCCATGGTTCGTTCCCCGTTGCCAGGCGGGCGCCCAGCGTTTGCGCCGTCCAGTGGGCGCCACCCGTGAGTGATGGCAGCTCGTCCCAGGCCACCGGCACCGACACCCCCATGCCGGGCCGGGCGCGCAAGGACCATGCCGCTACGGTGGTGGCGCCGAAGCCATTGCGCAGGTAATCCGGGAAAATTTTGCCGACCCGGTTTTTGGGGCCGCTCTTGGCCACAAAACGTTGGGGAATCACCGCCGCCAGGTGCATCACCACCGCATGCGAAAAATCCTTCACTGTGTCGAAGTCGTACTGCCGCTTGAGCGGCACCACGACGTGCAAACCCTTGCCGCCGCTGGTTTTCAGGAAGCTGGCCAGCCCCAGTTCATCCAGGAAGGCGCGCACCAGCTGGGCCGCCTCCTGCATCTGCGGCCAGCCCACGCCTTCGCCCGGGTCCAGGTCAAAGGTCACGCGGTCGGGTTTGTTGATGGAGCGGGTCGTGGCATTCCAGGTATGGAACTCGACGACGTTGACCTGGGTGGCGGAAAGCAGGGCGGCGGCGGAAGGAATTTCCAGCAAGGGCTCATGGTCCCGGTCCAGCGAAGGGTCGAGCAATTTGATGCCGGGAATGGAGCCGGCTTCCGCATGCTTCTGGAAAAACAGCTCGCCGCTAATGCCCGAAGGCGCGCGCACCAGCGAGGTCGGCCTGGCTTTGAGATGGGGCAGCATGAATTCGGCGACGCTTGCGTAGTGCTCCATCACGTTTTGTTTTGTGAAGCCCGTGCTGTCGTCTATCACCCGGTCGGCATGTGTCAGGCGCAAAGATTTCAGCGCCGCAGGAAGGGGCTTGGCGCCCGCTTTCGCGGCCTCCTTTCCGGCCGGTTTCAAGGCCCCCTTGGCGGTGGGCTTTTCGGATGCGGTCTTTTTGGCGGGGTTCACGGTGGTGCCTTTCTTGCCGCCTGCAAGCGCGGCCGGTTTTTCTCGAAGGATGCCTGTGGCAGGTTTGTCGGTGCGCAACCCCTGGAACACGGAGTGGCGGATGTGTCCGCCATGCGTCCATTCCCCAAATGCCACTTCGGCCAGCAGCCGCGGCTTGACCCATTGGCCTTTGACGCCGGCGGGCAGCTTGGCGAAAGGGCTGCGATCGGTGTGGAGTTTTTCCAGCCGGGCTTTCAGCGTGTCCAGCATCTCGTCGTTGAAGCCGGTGCCGACGTTTCCGGCGTATTGAAGCGAGCCTTCTTCATCATGAACGCCCAGCATCAGTGCGCCCAAGCCGATGCGCGAGCCCTTGGGCGCGGTGTAACCCCCAATCACGAATTCCTGGCGCAACTGGGTCTTGAGCTTGATCCAGTCGGGCGAACGGCGCGACACATAGGCAGAGTCCACACGCTTGCCGATGACGCCTTCCAGGCCGACGCGCCGGGCCGAGGCCAGCAAGTCCTGAGGCGATTCTTCAAACGCATCGCTGAAGCGGACGCTTTCCTGCGGATGGCGGGCCACTACGGTGCACAGGGCTTCGCGGCGCTGGGCCAGCGGCAGCTGGCGCAGGTCAAGCCCGTCGTAAAAAGGCATGTCGAACACGTAATAAACAATGCTGGCTGTGCTGGCGTGGTCGAACGCGTTTTGCAGTGCGCCGAAGTCGGGCACACCGCGTTCGTTCATCACCACAATTTCGCCGTCGAGCCAGCCTGACGGCAGTTCCAGCGCGGCCACGGCTTTTGCCAGCTTGGAAAGTTTGTCCGTCCAGTCGTTGCCTTTGCGCGTGAAAAGGCGAACCGACTTGCCGTCGATGCGCGCCAGCAGCCGGTAGCCGTCGTACTTGATTTCATAGACCCAGCCTTCACGGTCGGCAGGTGGGCGCGTCACCAGCGTGGCCAGTTGCGGCGCCAGGGTTTCCGGCAGCTTCGCTTTGGTGGCGCCTTCCGGAATGCCGGCATCCGCCTGTTTCGGACGTGCCTTGGCCGCAGGCTTTTTGGCGGGTGGCGCCAGCGCTTTCTTCACGGCAGTGCCGGCTGTGCCCGCTGTGGCGTCACGTGGCAGGGGTTTGCCTGAAAGCACGCTGTTGGGCAGTGCCTTGAGCACGTCAAATTCTTTTTCAGCGCGGGCGTATTCGTCGTGTTCTTTGATCAGCAGCCAAGGCTCATGGGATTCATCGCCCCGGCCGTGCATGCGCACCAGCGTCCAGCCGCCTTTTAGCTTTTCGCCGTGCAGTTCAAACTTGAGTTTGCCGCTTTTGAGGCCCTTCACAGGGTCGCCCAGCGGCGTCCACAAGCCGCGGTCCCAGACGATCACGTCGCCCGCGCCGTACTGTTTGGCCGGGATGCTTCCTTCAAAACCCGCATAGGAAATGGGGTGGTCTTCCACATGCACGCCCATGCGCTTGACGGACGGGTCCAGGCTGGGCCCTTTGGGCACGGCCCAGCTTTTGAGCGTGCCTTGCAACTCAAGCCGGAAGTCATAGTGCAGCCGGCTTGCGTCGTGCTTCTGGATCACGAAGGTGAGGGCCTTGTCCGAACGGGCGCCGCCGCGCGCGGGCTCCGGCGTACGCGCAAAGTCGCGTTTGGCGCGGTAGTTTTTCAGCAGGTCGCGGGCGCCCATATCGTCGGCTTGCAGGTCCAGGGCTTACGCCGCGCGCCGTCTTGCCGGTGAATGTGAGGCCGATTTGGCGGCGGTCTTCTTGCGCGCCGGGGCTTTGGCAGAGGCTTTGGTTTTGGGCGCCGCCTTGGCCTTGGGGGCGTCGCCGCCGCCCTTGCGCAGGCTGCGCTGCAGCAACTCGGTGAGATCGATGATCTTGGCGCCGGAACGGCTTTCGGTTTCTTCGCCTTCCTCCGGCTGCTCCACGCTTTCCAGTTTGCCTTCCTTGGCCTTGCGCTCAACCAGCGCCATGATGTCGTCCTTGAAGGAGTCTGTGAACTGGTTGGGGTCCCACTTGCCGGTCATGTCGTCCACCAGCTGTTTGGCCATGGCGAGTTCCTTGTCGGTAATGCCGGCGGCCTTGGCGCCCACGGGCGGCAGGTTGAGCTCTTCCAGCGAGCGTATGTCTGCGCCCCAGCGCAGCAGGTTCAATATCAAGGCCGGGCCCGAAGGCACCAGCACGGCCAGGTGCTGCTTGGTCTGGATGATGACGCGGGCAATGCCCACGCGCTGGGTTTTCAGCAGGGTGTCGCGCAGCAGAGCGTAGACCTTTTGGCCCTTGTTGATGGGTGCGACGTAGTAGGGACGCTCCAGGTAGACAAAGGGAATGTCGGTGTTGGGCACAAAGCTTTCAATTTCGATGGTCTGGGTGGTCTTGGGATAGGCGGACTTGATCTCTTCTTCCGACAGCACCACGTACTGGCCGTCTTCATACTCCACGCCCTTGACGATGTTTTCCTTCGTGATCTCTTTGCCGGTGCGCTTGTTGATGCGCTTGTAGCCCACCGGGTCCATGCTGCGCTTGTCCAGCCAGTCGAAGTCGACGCCGCTTTCGGACGTGGCCGAATGCAGCGCCACCGGGATGTGCACCAGGCCGAAGCTGATGGCGCCTTTCCATAAAACGCGGGATGCCATGGTGTGTGTCTTTCTTGCGATGTGCGATGCCTGCGGGCGATGGCTGCAGTGCAATGGTTGCGCTATCGCGCCAGTTTCCGGCCCGCACACCCGCCGCTTTGTCGGCGTCCGGCAGGGTGCCCGCGTCGTCCGGAACCGACTGTTCCCATGGGGTTTGTCCTACGGGCCCGGGCGCGGTGCAACACGGACAATCGGCTGCAACTTTCAAGGAGCCGACCATGCTTTCACGCCGTACCGCCACCCGTGTTTCTCTTGCCGCCGTGGCCGTAGCGGTTGCCGCTATCACCGGCTGCAGCGTGATGGACCGGCAGTCCAACCTCGTGCCCTTCACCACGCAGCTGCGCGGCGCCAACGAGGTGCCCGCCAATGCAAGCACAGGCAGCGGCCAGGTCGATGCGGTGTTCGACAAGAGCACCAATCTGTTCCGCTGGAAGGTCAGCTATACGGGCCTGACCGGCCCGGCGACGGCAGGGCATTTTCACGGCCCGGCCGCAATAGGCGCCAATGCGGGCGTGGCTTTGGGATGGCCCAACCCCATCCGCAGCCCGCTGGACGGCAGTGCCACGCTCACAGCGGCCCAGGCCGCCGACCTGATGGCGGGCCGCTGGTACGCCAACATTCATACCGCCGCCCATCCCGGCGGGGAAGTGCGCGGCCAGATGACGATGGTGGGCAACTAGGGCTTGCTCCACAGTCCCCGTTTTCAATCTGCGTAAATCTGCGTAATCTGAGGATGAATTTTTTATCCGCAGATTTCGCAGATTTACGCAGATTAAAGAAACAGAATGAATACCCATCTTTGATCTGACTCAATCGGCTGCGTCCAGAGTCATCGGATAAATGGTTGCGCGCGCAACCGGATTGATTTATAGTTGCGAGCGCAACCATAAATTAACCGAGACAAGCGCATCGTGGAAAAATCTCTTTCTTCGGATTCCCCTGTGTGGCCGCGCCGGGTGCCGGTACTGATTGCCGGCGGCGGCCCGGTGGGCATGACGCTGGCGGCCCTGCTGGCGCGCCACGGCATCGTCAGCCTGGTGATAGAGGCCGATGAGGGTTACTGCGCGGGCAGCCGGGCGATCTGCATGTCGCGCCGCTCTCAGGAGATATTCGGCTGGGTGGGCGCCGACAGGCCGCTGGTGAATAAAGGCCTGTCGTGGGTGGGCGGGCGCAGCTACTTTCGCGACCGCGAGGTGCTGCATTTCCAGATGCCCAGCGAGCCCACGCAGCGCTTTGCGCCCATGGTCAATATCCAGCAGTTCTACGCCGAGGAGTTCGCCCACAAGGCGGCGCTGGCGCAAGGCGGCCTGGTGGATGTTCGCTGGTCCAGCAAGGTGACGGCGGTGCGGCCTGCCGCTGACGGCGCCGAGGTGGAGATTGCGGCGCAGGACGGGGCGCACACCGTGCAGGCCGACTGGGTGGTGGCTTGCGACGGCGGCCGCAGCACGGTGCGGGAGCAACTGGGCTTGCAGCTGGAAGGCACGCAATACGAGGGCCGCTACGTGATCGTCGACGTGGTGCAGAAAACCCGCCGCGCCGTCGAGCGCCTGGCCTGGTTCGATCCGCCGTCCAATCC
>JAJKJM010000006.1 GCA_021153985.1 Polaromonas sp. | reverse complement strand
TGCTGCATGCCAAGCCGTGTCATTTTGCTCATGGTGTTGCTTACGTTCATCGTGATCACTTTTTCTGCTTCAATTACCGACGTTACCGACCAAATTAACCTGCTGATTATAAAGTTAGCGGCGGACCCTCCGGCCGCCGCCTGAACTGACGCGAGACTTTCAGCCTCCTCGATGTCCGTCAGCCGCCTCGCAGCGCCATGCGGATCTCGCGCGCCAGTGCCGGACGCAATTCCGGCCGCACATGGCGCCCTACCCGCACCGACCGCCCCTGGCCGGACACTTCAATCAGCGAACCGTCTTCTGCCTTGGGCTCAATCCTCACCCATTCGCGGTTGAACTCAGCCCGCTCGGTGCGCCCTGCCGTTTCCAGCTCCACCACCAGCTGCCCGCCTTCGAGGACGATTTTTTCACCGTCTCCCGCATGACGGGCGTACACCACAAAAGCCGCCCCCACCGCCACCAGCTCAGCCCAGGCAAAAGGCATCACCATGGTGGCGCCCTGTGCCCAGAAAAATGCCGCGATACCCAGCGAAACACCGCACAGCGACACATAAAGCCACCCCAGCTGGGCCGGAGTGAGTGAGCAGTGACGCTTGAGAAGCCACAGCACAGCACCATGGCTGTGGGCGCCCTGCGCGGGCGCGGTGGCAAAACGAAACGCTGGCGTTGGCTGCAACATATGGCAACCCTCAAAAAGCTGCGTTCAGTGCCGGGCACTGGCCGCATGAGGCTTGGGAACATCCCCAAAATTCAGCTTTGAATTGTAGCCGGGTTTGCCCTGCGGCCCCCCTGAAAAGACCCCTTGCCGGCCGATTGCCGCGTGCGGATGAGCGGGCGCGCAACATATGGCCCCGGAACTGTTCTCAGGCGCCCGGCCGCTGGCCTTGCAGCATGCTGCGCATGTCGTCGACCGACACCGCGCTGAGCGCGCTGACCTTGATTTTGGGCGGCGCTTTCAGCGCATGGCCATAGATGACTTCAAAAGTGAGCGACAGCCTTCCGTCATCACCTTTGACGAGGTGGCGGGCCAGCGCATCTTCAAGCCGCGCCTTCCAAGCCCTGCCCCGCAGGGCGGGAAATCGCGCCGGGTGGAAATTACGGCCCAACTCAGCCAGATCTTGCAGCAGCCGCGCCGGCGTCGCATAGGTCAGCGTGATGCGCTCCATGTCCATCACTGGCTCGGCAAAACCGGTTTGCACCAGCATGTCGCCCCAGTCGTGCATGTCAGTCAATTCGTGGCTCGCCGGCGGCCAACCCAGCTGCGCATACACCTCGCGCAGTTCTTTGGCGGTGTCGGGGCCCAGGGACGAAAACATGACAAAGCCATTGACCTTGAGTGCCTGATGCCACTGCGCCAGCAAGGCCTGCGGGTCGGCCGACTCATGCAGCGCCATATTGGCCCAGAGCATGTCGGCACTGCCGGGTGCGGGTGCTTCAAAACGCACGGCAGGCGCTGTCCATCGCCCCGGATGCCACCACGGTTTTACTATCTTTTTGATAGCTGCCTGCACACGTCCCGCATGGGCTTCAACCACAAAACACTGTGAACCGGGATAAAGGCCGGCGAGTTGCGCATGCGCCTGCAGCCCCCCGCGCAACGCGCCCCAATGAATCCAGGAGCCGGGCTGCAGCTTGATCCACTGCAGCCGGTCCATCATCCGCCGCGCCACCTCTTCATGAAGCCACGGCGAGGCCGGCGGGGCGGTGCGCTCCCAGCGGCCTACGGCAATCGGGTCTAGCGTGGGTGGGCGCTGGTGGGAAGTGGTCATGAAAAGAGGCCGGTGCGGTTCGCAGAAAAGTACGCGAGTATATTGACACGGTGTTCACACGACTGCTTTCTCCTCACGCATTCCTGCCCCGGCCCTCCGGCCTTTTCGCGGGCTTTCGCTTCGGCTTTGCCAGCCAATGCGCCGTGTGCCGCAGCTGGCCGGCGCATCAGGTTTGCGGGCCCTGCGTCGCACGCTTTGCGCCGCCGACAGCCCGCTGTGGGCGTTGCGCCCTGGCGTTGCCCGCTGACCTGTCGATGGGCCTCAGGACGGGTCCGCTACTGTGCGGCGCCTGCGCCGTCCAGCCGTCTCCGCTGGATGGCGCCGTGGCCGGTTTGCACTACGCGTACCCGTGGTCCACCTTGATCGCCGGCTACAAATTCGGCGGGCAGCACGGCTGGGCCGGGTTTTTCGCCGGCCTGCTGCTCCAGACTCCCGGCACCGCCGAGGTGTTTGCCGGGTTGAGCCCGCAAGACTGGGTACTGCCCATGCCCCTGGCCGTGCAGCGCCTGCAGACGCGAGGCTTCAACCAAGCCTGGGAGCTGTGCGTGGAACTGGCACGGCAGACGCGCACGCCGGCCCGCACCGATGCCGGGCTGCTGCTGCGCGTGCGGCATACCCGCCCGCAAAGCCAGCTCAAGCGCAAAGAGCGGCTGGCCAATGTCAAGGGCGCTTTTCAGGTCGACCCGCTGCGCGCGGCAGAACTGCAAGGCCGGCGTGTGGTGCTGGTCGATGACGTGATGACCAGCGGCGCATCCATCTACACGGCGGCGCAGGTTTTGCGGGATGCGGGTGCTTCGCACGTCACGGCCGTGGTTCTTGCGCGCACGGCGCCCACCTAGAATCCCGGCTCGCCCACCCGCCATTCCCCCTGCACCCCGGTCTCCCGCATGTTCAATATCGTCCTGGTCGAACCCGAAATCCCCCCCAACACCGGCAACGTGATCCGGCTGGCGGCCAACACCGGCTGCCGCCTGCACCTGGTGGAGCCACTGGGGTTTTCGATGGATGACAAACACATGCGGCGCGCAGGCCTGGACTATCACGAATACGCGAAAGTGCTGCGGCACGCCAGTTGGCAAGCCTTTCTCGAAAGTGAGCAACCACCCCCTGGCCGGCTTTTTGCCATGACCACCCGCGGGTCGGGCAGTGTCTACGACGCGCGCTTCCAACCCGGCGACTGGCTGGTGTTCGGCGCCGAAACCCGCGGCCTGGCGCCGGAGTTGCGGGAATCCTTTGCCCCGGCCCAACGCCTGCGGGTACCCATGCAGGCCGGCCAGCGCAGCCTGAACCTCTCCAACACCGTTGCCGTCACGGTGTTTGAAGCCTGGCGGCAAAATGGTTTCGGCGGCGCAACAAACCCCTGACCGTCCGTCGGGCATCTGCCCTGGGCTCTTGCCGGCAAGTAGGTGAAAACCCTATAATTCGATGCTTCAAGCCTAAAGATTCAGGTCTGTGGACGCCGGTACCCCGGCCACTTCCCACTTTCCGGCCTTCCCGAGTTATCCCTTCCCATAGTCCAGTTCACAAGACTGGCAGGAGTCTTCCCGTGAACATGGTTATCCAGCGTCTCTTCGGTATTGCAGCGCCCGCTGCCTTCGCCGACTCCGGGCGCCCCCCCGCCAACCGCCTGCCCCTCGAGCAGATCCGGGAAAGCCTGCAAGCCCTGCTGCACGACTGCAAGGACATGCGTTCCCAACGGGTTCTTTACAAAATCAGCGTGGCGCACACGCCTTCGGAACTGTGGATGCTGCGCAGCGACCTGCACCAGTGCATTTCGCAGGCCCACACCCAAAGCGAAGCGGCTGAACGCATCAATAGCCTGATCGACGTCTTTGCAGGCTGGCTGCCGGCCAGCCAGCTCACGCGCATCTAGGCTGCCTCAGGCGCTCACGGGTAGCGCCGCACCAGCGACTCGGCCACGCACACCGGTTTGGCCGACCCTTCACGCTCTACCGTCACTTCCCAGGTCATCTGCATCCCGTCGTCGGCAATGGCCTCGGCAGCCAACAGCTTCATGCGCCCCCGCAGGCGGCTGCCCACCGGCACGGGCGCCGTAAAGCGCACCCTGTTGAGGCCATAGTTCACGCCCATGCGCGAGCCTGTGATCTCAAACGAGGATTCGAAAAACCGCGGCAGCAGCGACAGCGTCAAAAAGCCATGCGCGATCGGCCCGCCAAATGGGCCGGCTGTTGCTTTTTCCACATCCACATGAATCCATTGATGGTCACCCGTGGCCTCGGCAAACAGGTTGACCTGTTGCTGGGTGATGGTGATCCAGTCGCTGACGGCGACTTCCTGGCCGGTGCAGGCGGCCAGCTCGGCCAGGGTTTGAAAAGTCCTCATCGCGCCACTGTAGCGGTACGCGCCCGCCAAGCTTGTCGGCTCAGTGACAAGCCGAGGCGCTTGCGCTCAGCGATCCAGCCACTGGCAGATGGCCTTCCACTGCTCCATGTCTTTTTCGACCCGGCTGGGCGCCACGTCAAAGAGGGTCAGGCCGCGAGCGGCCAGGTGGATGTAGTTTTGCGTGTCGCGCAGATAGCCCAGCACCGGCAGGCCCAGGCCTTCCACGAAGCCGCGCAATTTATCGGCGGCTATCGTGCGTGAATCCACCCGCATGCCGACAATGCCCACCTGCATCTTGCCGGCATTCTTGTGCTCGGCCAGCTGGTCCAGGAAGGTGCGCGTGGCAAAGATGTCGAAGACGCTGGGCTGCAGCGGCACGATGACCTTGTCAGCAAGCTTGAGGACGTCGTTAAAGCGCCAGCCGTGCAGGCCGCCAGGCGTGTCGAGCACAACATGGGTGGTGCCTTTGGGCGGTTTGACGATCAGGTCGGCGCTCACATCCCAGGTGGCGATTGGCCTGGCGGCCGGAGGGCGCAGGCCCAGCCACAGCCGTGAAGACTGCTGCCGGTCGGCGTCGCCCAACATGACCGAATGGCCCTGGCTGGCGAAGTAGCCGGCAACATTGGTGGCCAGCGTCGTCTTGCCGACGCCCCCCTTCGGATTGGCGATCACAACCACGGGCATGCGAATCTCCTCATTGTTCAGGGCCGAGCCCTGATCTTGCTCTTGCTTTTCCGCTATGGTAACGGCATGGACACCGTTCTCACAACCACTCATAAGACCACAGACGATACGGCAAACCCTGACATTTATGTCATTGCAGCCCATCCGGCCTGGCGCGAATCTCGGGTCAACCGCCCTTTGATGGAGGCTGCGAAGGCCTTGCCGCGTGTGCAGGTGCAAGATCTTTACTCCAGTTACCCGGACTATGCGATTGACGTTCCGCAGGAGCAGGCCGCGCTGGAGCGTGCCCGGCTGGTCGTGCTGGTGCACCCCCTCCAGTGGTATTCCATGCCGGCGCTGCAAAAGCTCTGGCTTGACGACGTGTTGACCTACGGCTGGGCCTACGGCGAAGGTGATGGCGACGGAGAAAGCCGGGGCCGGGCGCTGGAGGGCAAAGACCTGTGGCTGGTGGCCACCACCGGCGGCCCTGAAGAGTCCTACCACCCCCAGGGTTACAACCGCTATTTCTTTGACGCTTTTTTGCCGCCTTACGAGCAGACGGCCGCGCTGTGCGGCATGCGGTTTTTGCCGCCGCTGGTGCTGCATGGCGCCCACACCGTGGATCGGCAGACGGTGGCCGGCCACATCGAAACCTTCAGCCAGCGCCTGCAAAGCTACCCCGACTGGCCTGAGCTGGAAGACCTGGAGCAATGCGCCGCCTGCGTGGTGCCCATGCGGGACAGGTCCGTGGCAAATGATGAAGGCGCCAATGCAAACGCCGTGGGAGCGTCTTGATGGAGCACGCACCTGCCTGGCTGACTAACAGCCTCATTTATCTCGCCGCTGCCGTCATCGCCGTCCCCTTGGCCAAAAAACTCGGCCTCGGCTCGATCATCGGCTACCTCGGCGCCGGCATCGCCATCGGCCCCTGGGGCCTGGGGCTGGTCACCAACGTGCAGGACATTCTTCACTTTGCCGAATTCGGCGTGGTGCTGATGCTCTTCCTCGTCGGCCTGGAGCTGGAGCCCAAGCGCCTGTGGAATTTGCGCCGGCCCATCTTCGGCTGGGGCAGCGCACAGGTGCTGGGCTGCGCCGTGCTGCTGACCGGCGTGGCCATGGCTTTTGGCGTGAGCTGGCAGATTGCGCTGGTCGCAGGTCTGGGCCTGGCGCTGTCGTCCACCGCGATTGCCCTGCAGGCCATCGGCGAACGCCACCTGATGCCCACCTCCAGCGGGCAAGCCGGGTTTTCCATCCTGCTGTTCCAGGATGTGGCGGCCATCCCGATCCTGGCCCTGCTGCCTCTGCTGGGCGCCATGTCTGGAGGAAATGAGGCTGCAGCCCATACCAGCACTGGATTTGAAGCTCTCAAAATCGTAGCAGCCATCGCCACGATCATCCTGGGCGGGCGCCTTTTGCTGCGCCCGCTGCTGCGCTGGATCGCCAACAGCGGCACGCCCGAGATCTTTACAGCGGCGTCATTGCTGCTGGTGGTCAGCATCGCGGCGCTGATGCAGTTTGTCGGCCTGTCGATGGCGCTGGGCGCCTTTCTGGCGGGTGTGCTGCTGGCGGAAAGCGAATACCGGCGCGAACTCGAAACCGACATCGAGCCCTTCAAGGGCCTGCTGCTGGGGCTCTTCTTCATCGCCGTAGGCATGAGCATCGACTTCGGCGTGCTGTGGAAGTCACCCGGCCTCATGGCCGCCATCCTGTTCGGCTTTCTGACGCTCAAGCTGGTGGTGATCTACGGCCTGGCGCGCCTCATGAAGCTGCCCTTTCAGGAACGGCCGGTGTTCGCGGTGCTGCTGGCCCAAGGCGGCGAATTCGCCTTCGTGGTGTTCCAGGCGGCTGCCGGCGCCAAGGTGTTCTCGGCGGAAACCGCCTCATTGCTGATAGGCGCGGTGGCGCTGTCGATGCTGCTCAGCCCGCTGCTGCTGGTAGCCGTCGACAAGCTGCTGCTGCCGCGCTGGGCCGGTTGCGACACACCCCAGCTTGAGGAAATCTCCGAACAGCAAGAGGCGCCCATCATCATTGCCGGCTTCGGCCGCTATGGCCAGATCGTCGGCCGCATGCTGCTGGCCCAGGGCATCCCCGCCACGGTGCTGGACCACGACGCCGAGATGGTGGAAACCGTGCGGGCCTTCGGCTACCGGGTGTTCTACGGCGATGCGACGCGGCTGGACCTGCTGCGCACCGCCGGCGCGGCCACCGCCAAAATCCTGGTGCTGTCGGTCGACGACATGGAGCAGTCGCTCAAGATCGTGGACCTGGCGCGCGAGCATTTCCCGCAAATGCAGATCGTCGCCCGCGCGCGCGACGTGACGCACTGGAATGCGCTGCGTGACCGCGGCGTGATGCAGGTGGAACGCGAGGTGTTCGAGTCTAGCCTGCGCAGCGCGCGTACGGTGCTGGAGCTGCTGGGCCAGCCGCCGCATGAGGCGCGCCAGGCCGCCATGCGCTTTCGCCGCCACAACCTGGAGCTGTTTGAACGCATGTACCCGCACCGCAAAGACCGCACCAAGGTCATCGCCGTGGCCACGCAGGGCCGCTTGCAGCTGGAGGAGCAACTGGCGCAGGAACGCCAGCAGCAGGCGCAGCGCCGGCCTGCCGGCTGGCATGACTAGGTTTTAGAGAAAAGTATGGCTGTAGCCCATGTAAATATTGGGTAGTCAGCTATACCTTTTATAGCAGCCTGCTGGTTTTACTCCTTCCCCCGCTGGGGGAAGGCTGGGATGGGGGCCCGCAGCGCCCAAACCTAAAGCGCAAGTCGATCCATCACCGTCAGCCCCTATCCCCACCTTCCCCCAGCGGGGGAAGGAGTAAGAGGGGCGGACTAACAGCGTCTTACCGGCTGAACTGCTCGGCGTCACGCCGCCGCTGTTCCATGGCTCGGCGTTCCACGCAAACCGGGTGATTGGTGAAAGCCGGTTTGGCGCACTGCTCTTGCAGGCAGATCTGGAGCCCGATCAGCATCCGGCCCTCACAGGCTTGCCGCGGGCCGCCGCCTGATGCCGCAGCCGGCGCGGGCGTGGCGGCGTGCTCGGCCGCCGTAGTGGCGGGCGCCGTAGCTCCCGCTTTGGCCTGGGCTTGCTTGGCCTGCCGCTCTTTCTCAAGGGCCGCCTTTTTGTTGGCCGCAGCCAGCGCCAGGGCTGCCCTGGAGGCCGGCGACAGCGGCGCAGCCGCCTGGGATGCAGCCGACGCCGGTGTTTGGGCCTGAGCCGGGGCCGCAGCTTGCACCACAGGCTCGGGAGCCGCCGGCGAAACAGTCGAAGTGGGCGCTGACGCTGTTGTATCTGTGGCTTGCGCGGCCTGCACAGCCGACGGCGCTGCCGGTGCGCCGGAGCGCGACATCAATTTCATCCCGATGCCGATGCCTGCCAGCGCCACCACACCTGCCACACCCCACATGAGATATTTGGGCGCGGGGGGCTTTGCCTTGTCGCTGGTTTTTGCGCCGGATTTAGACACAGCGCCGGTCAGGTCATTTCTTGCCGGCTCCGGCTTCAGAACCCCGGCAGGCATCGCGTCCATGGCTTTTGCCGTGCCGGTCGCCTTGGCCAGCTTGGCGGCCTTAACCCCTTTGACCGGCTTGGCGCCGGGCGCTTCGGCGGCTGGGGACTTGGCTTCAGGCTTGGCAACGGGCCCCGCGTCCGTTTCGCTAAAGACGGTTGAGGGCCATTCAGACGAGCCGGATGATTCGTCTTGTGCGGCTGCTTTTGGCGCAGGCTGGGCCACCGCTGCGATCACAGGCGCACCCAGGCGCGTGGCGTCAGGGTCGTCTGCGGCAGGCGTCGGCGGCACAAAAGGGGCGGCCGGCACCTGGGCTGCGGCTGCTTCCAGCGCTTTCCAGGCGGTATCGGCATTGCCCTGGCCGACGCCAGCGGTGCCGCCGGCCGGGGGCATGGTCTGCATGCCCGGCCGCGGGATGATCAAGGTACCGGTGCTCAGTCGCGTGACGTCCGAGTCTTCACCGCCCGAAACGCCCAGTTTTTTCAGGCGGCGACGGGCCAGGTCGGCATAAATGCCTGAAGGGAATTTCGTGAGAAAGCCCTGGATGTCTTCCACATCCATGGATTCCTTGATGTCTTTCCAGTAGACGAGTTCAAGCTCTTGCGTGACGACCGAGATGTTGGCGCTGGTGCCCGACGGCTGATCCACCAGGGCTTCGCCTCTGAGCATGGTCGACGTCCAGGTCGAGTTGCTGCCCGGCCCGGGTGGCACCGCCGGCGGCAGCACGGTGGTGTCGGTGGCCTCACGGGCTGCGGCCTGTAGCGCGGTGAGGAATTCCTGCGCGCTGGCATAGCGCTGGTCTCGCGACTTGGCCAGTGCCCGGGCCACCACGGCATCAATCGCGGCTGGCAGTTTGGCATTGAACGCGCTGGGCGGGGCGGGCGTATGGCCCACGATCTGCTGAATGGTGGCGAAATCGGTGTCGCCGTCAAACGGCCGTTTGCCGGTGAGCAGCTGGTAAAGCACGATGCCGGCGGCAAAGAGGTCGGCGCGGGCGTCAATCGGGCGCCCCTGCACCTGCTCGGGCGACATGTATTTGAGCGTGCCCACCATGGAGCCCTGCGTACGGGTGGCTTCGCCCGAATCCTGGATGCGCGCGACGCCGAAGTCGGTGAGCTTGACGCGGCCATTGGTCTCGATCAGCAGATTGGCCGGCTTGATGTCGCGGTGGACGATGCTCTGGCTGTGCGCGTAGTTGAGCGCCGAAAGCAAATCGCCCATGATGCCCAGCGTCTGCTCCAGGCTGTAGAGGTCGCCCTTGTCGAGGTGGTGCTTGAGGTCGTCGCCGGCGATGAATTCCATGACCAGGAAAGCGATATCGCCATCACGGTCGGAGTCGTAGACGCTGACGATGTGCGGATGCTGCAGGCGCGCCGCCGAACGGGCCTCGGTACGAAAGCGCACTTCGTATTCGGCCGCAGCCTCTTCCGACAGGTTTTCCACCTTGATGGTCTTGATCGCCACGCGGCGGTCAAGGTTGGGATCACGCCCCTCATACACCAGCCCCATCGCACCCTTGCCGAGGACGCGGATGAGATCGTATCGGCCAAGTTTCTTGAGACTCATGAGGAGATGGAATTGGGCGAATGGGCTGAAGAGGCGAAAAGGCGGGATAGCCTGCGGGCGGCCCAAAAGCCCGGCTACGTCTTGAAACAAACAATTCTAGCTTGCCTCACCGGAGGGAAACATCCGTGAAAGCCGCAACTTTTCCCGATGCTGATCCCCGAAAAGGTGCTTGCGCGGCCCCGTTCAGGCCGTACTAGGTCCTCAGGTGCTGATCGAAAACCCGATCAGCGGTGCGTTGTCGTCAGCGCGGTCGCAACCCGGGACAATCTGGCCGTTGCCGACCAGGTAGCACTCGGTGCGGCGCAGCACCACGGCTTCGCTCTGGTTGCCCATATAGACCCAGGTACCGTAACTGGAGGCGTCCGTCAGCACAAAATGCCCGCCGCGCCACTCCAGCGTGGCGTGCATGCGCGAGACGCGCGGATCGTTCAGCGTGAGCGCGGCGTCGGCCGCCCGGCCCAGGGCGAGCTTGCTGCTCTTGGCGTCCAGCCGCACGGTTTGCCCGGCGAAGGTGAGCTCGAGGAAAGCCTGGCTCGGCGAGGCAAACATCGAACGCCCGGCCATCGTGGCGTCTTCGTCGCGCCCGGCCTGCCATTCGACGCGGTAGACGTGGCTGGCGCCGGCCCTGCCCCGCAGGTACATGGGGCCCATGCTGCGCAGCGATGCCTTCTGGGCGGGCAGCAGCGCGGTCCAGACGTTTTCAGTGGTGAGGATTTGCGCGGCGCCGGCCAGATCGGCCAGGCGGGCGGCGGAATTGACGGTGTCGCCGAAGCAGTCGCCGTCGATCTCGACCACTTCGCCCGACTCGATGCCCATCTGCATCTGCACCGGCGCGCCGCTGCCGCCGGGCTTGATAGGGGTTTCCTGGAGGCGCTTTTGAATGCTGATGCAGGCCGAGAGCGCATCGCCTTCGTTGGGGAACACCACAAAGAGGCCGTCGCCCAGCAGCTTGACGACCCGGCCGTGGTGCTGCTCAAAGACCTGGCTCAACACGCCGATCAACTGGGTGACAAAGCGTGATGCCGTTTCATCGCCCAGCCGTTCAAACATGCTGGTGCTGCCAACGAGATCAGCAAAAACAACAGTGGTCATGAAGGGAAATCAGCGGCGGCGCACGCATCTTGTGGTCATCCCAGCGATTCTTACAGAAATTTGCAGACTAGAGGCCGGTAAAAATCCCGGGTGCCGGACAAGAGTTTTGAATGTGAAGAGCAAATGTAAGCAGGAGCCTGCCCGGCGGACAAGTCCTCTGTGTCCATGGTCTCAGCGAAAACCGTCCCAGACCAGCTTGCAGCCCGTCAGCAGCATGCCAACATACAGCAGCCGGTAAAAAAGCACCGGGCTGATGCTGCGGGCCATGCGCACGCCCATCCACACGCCGATCGGCGCCAGGGGCAGCAAGGCGAGCGAGGTCGCCATGTTGCGCAGGTCAAGCAGGCCCAGCCAGGCATAAGGAATCCACTTCGACAAATTAATGACAAAAAAGAAGGCCGCCATGGTGGCGGTGAATTTCACCGGGCTCAGGCGCATCGGGATGACATAGGCGCTCAAGGGCGGCCCGCCGGCGTGCGACACGAAGCTGGTAAACCCGGAGGTGACGGTGAGGATCGCGCCCACCCATTTGGGTGGCGGCAGGCTGTCGGGCCGCGGCGGAAACAAAAGCCGCTGCGCCAGAAACAAGAGCGTGAAGATTCCCACCAGCGCCGCCACCACCTTGGCGTCCAGCACCTTGAAGAGCAGCGCGCCCACCACCGTGCCCACCAGGCCAAAGGGAACGAGGAACTTCAGGAACTTGAAGTCGAAATCTCGCCGGAAAGCCGCCAGCCCCAGCAGGTCCATCAGCAGCAACACCGGCATCAGGATGGCCGCGGCCTGCGGCACCGTGACGGCCAGCGCCATCACCGGCACCGCCAGCGAGCCGAAGCCCGCGCCAAAGCCGCTTTTGCTGACGCCCAGCATGAGCACGGCGGGAACGGCGACGGCGTAGAAGAAGGGATCGGTGATCAGCGGGAAGGCCATGTGTTTGCCGTGTTGATGTCCGTGCTTTTATAAAGGAAAAGTGCCTTCCGCCCAGATGGAGCATGGACAAGTAGCTATCAAACTAATAGCAACTATATCAGTCCGCTTCACAGGACATTGCGGCATTGCGGCGGCGCAAGCGCAAGCTTCAAGGGCGCGTCAGACACGCTCAAGAATGACTGCAATGCCCTGCCCCACGCCGATGCACATGGTGGCCAGCGCATAGCGGCCGCCGCCCTTGTGCAGCTGGTTGACGGCCGTGGTGGCCAGGCGCGCACCCGAAGCGCCCAGCGGATGGCCCAGCGCAATCGCGCCGCCGTTGGGGTTGACGCGCGGGTCGTCGTCGCGCACGCCCAGCATGCGCAGCACAGCCAGGCCTTGCGCGGCAAAGGCTTCGTTGAGTTCGATCACGTCCATCTGCTCGATGGTGAGGCCCGTCAGAGCCAGCACTTTTTGCGTGGCCGGCGCGGGGCCGATGCCCATGATGCGCGGCGCGACGCCGGCGGTGGCCATGCCGACCACGCGCGCCTTTGGCGTGAGGCCATTCTTTGCGGCCGTGGCTTCGTCGGCCAGCAGCAATGCGCAGGCGCCGTCGTTCACGCCGCTGGCGTTGCCGGCCGTCACCGTGCCGTCAGGGCGCACCACGCCTTTGAGTTTGGCCAGCGCTTCGAGCGAGGTCTCGCGCGGATGCTCATCCTTGCTCACCACGATGGGATCGCCCTTCTTCTGGGCAATCGTCACCGGCGTGATTTCGGCGTCGAAGTAACCGGCCTTTTGCGCGGCCACGGCCTTGAGCTGGCTGGCCAGCGCCATCTTGTCCTGGTCTTCGCGGCTGATCTTGTAGTCTGTGGCCACGTTCTCGGCGGTCTCGGGCATGGCATCAACGCCGTATTTTTCTTTCATCAGCTTGTTGATGAAACGCCAGCCGATGGTGGTGTCGTACACCGCATTGGCACGGCTGAAAGCGCTCTCGGCCTTGGGCATCACGAACGGCGCGCGGCTCATGCTTTCAACACCGCCGGCAATCATCAAGGTGGCTTCACCCGATTTGATAGCGCGCGCGGCGCTGCCCAGGGCGTCCAGGCCCGAGCCGCACAGGCGGTTGATGGTGGCGCCGGGTACGTCCATTGGCAGGCCCGCCAGCAAGGCCGCCATGCGCGCCACGTTGCGGTTGTCTTCACCGGCCTGGTTGGCGCAGCCGTAAAGCACGTCCGTGACGGCCTGCCAGTCGACATTCGGGTTGCGCGCCATCAGCGCCTTGATCGGGATCGCGCCCAGGTCGTCGGTGCGCACGCTGCTCAGGGCCCCGCCGTAACGGCCGAAGGGAGTGCGGATGGCGTCGCAGATGAAAGCTTGGGTCATGGTGTGTGCTTTAAAGAAATGGGGTCAAAGATCAGGCGGCCGCAATCGGCAGGCCCACCAGTTTTTCGAGTTCGGCGTGCGTCAGGCCTTCGACGGTGTCGATCAGCTTCAGGCCCTGCGGCGTGCACTCCAGTGTCGCGATGTCGGAGTAGACGCGCTTGACGCAGGCGATGCCGGTCAGCGGGTAGCTGCATTGCTGCACCAGCTTGCTCACCCCTTGCTTGGTGAGCAAATCCATCATCACCCAGGTTTGACGCGCGCCGATGGCCAGGTCCATCGCGCCGCCAACAGCGGGGATGGCGCCCGGCTCGCCGGTGCTCCAGTTGGCCAGGTCGCCCGTGGCTGAGACCTGAAAGGCGCCCAGCACGCAGATGTCGAGGTGGCCGCCGCGCATCATCGCGAAGCTGTCGGCATGGTGAAAAAACGCGCCGCCCTTGAGCAGCGTCACCGGCTGCTTGCCGGCGTTGATGAGGTCGAAATCCTCTTCGCCCTCGGCAGGCGCCGGACCCATGCCGAGGATGCCGTTTTCGCTTTGCAGGATGACCTCGCGCCCGGCTGGCAGATGGTTGGCCACCAGCGTCGGCTGGCCGATGCCGAGGTTGACAACGGCCCCGTCAAAAATATCCTGGGCGACGCGGGCTGCGAGCTGGTCTTTGGTGCGACGTTGGTAGGTCATGGTCATGCCGCCTTTTTGAAACCACCGGCCTGCGTGGCAGTGCGTTGGATTTTGACGATGTGATGGACAAAGATGCCCGGGGTCACAACAGCTTCGGGATCCAATGCGCCGAGTTCGACGACCTCATGCACGGTGGCAATCGTCTTCTTCGAAGCGGTTGCCATCACCGGGCCAAAATTGCGCGCGGCCATGCGGTAGGTCAGGTTGCCCCAGCGGTCGCCCCGCTCTGCCTTGATCAAAGCCACATCGCCATGGATCGGCATTTCGAGCACATAGTGCTTGCCGTTGATTTCGCGGGTCTCTTTGGCACTGCCGTCGGCGTTGCGTGCCAGCTCGGTGCCATAGCCCGTGGGGCAGAAAAAAGCGCCTATGCCGGCGCCGGCGGCGCGTATGCGCTCGGCCAGGTTGCCTTGCGGCACCAGTTCGAGCTCCAGCTTGCCGCTGCGGTAGAGGCCGTCAAACACCTGGCTGTCGGCTTGGCGCGGAAAGCTGCAGATGATCTTGCGCACGCGCCCAGCCTTGAGCAACGCGGCCAGGCCCGTCTCGGCATTGCCGGCGTTGTTGTTCACCACGGTCAGGTCTTTGGCGCCCTGCTCTATCAGGCCGTCGATCAGCTCATTGGGAATGCCGGCGGTGCCGAAGCCGCCAATCAGCACCGTGGCGCCGTCTTTCACGTCCGCCAACGCGTCGGCGACGGAGGCGGCAATTTTGTTGATCATTCAGAAGTCTCCAGCTGCGGATGGCTTTGCTGAAATCGGCAGGCCATCGCCATTAATAGTCAAAAATTGTTCGACATAAGAACAAGAGTTCGTATAATGAATTTTAGGAGATTTCCCGCATCATGGCAAACGCTGCACCCACGCCCATTACCGGCCACAAACCCGGGGATGCCTACGTCCAGTCCTTTGCGCGCGGGCTTGAAGTCATACGCTCGTTCAGCACCGAAGCGCCACGGCAGACGCTGACCGAAGTGGCCGGGCGCAGCGGCCTGAGCCGCGCCGGCGCGCGCCGCATTTTGCTGACGCTGGAAACACTGGGCTATGTGCACAACGACGGCAAGTTCTTCAGCCTCACGCCCCGCATCCTGGACCTGGGTTTTGCGTACCTCTCCTCCATGCCAATCTGGAACCTGGCCGAGCCAGTGATGGAAGCGCTGGTCGCCGAGGTCAAGGAGTCGTGCTCAGCTGCGGCGCTGGACGGCACCGACATCGTCTACGTGCTGCGCGTGCCGACGCACAAGATCATGAGCATCAGCCTGGGCGTGGGCTCACGCCTGCCGGCTTACTGCACGTCGATGGGGCGGATGCTGTTGTCGGCCCTACCCGAGGATGAGGCGATGAAATGTCTGCAGAAGTCAGCACTGACCGCGCGCACCAAGTACACCGTGACCGATGTGAAAGAGCTGATGGCCAAGATCGCGCAGGCGCGCAAGCAAGGATGGTCGTTGGTGAATCAGGAACTGGAGGAAGGGCTGGTGTCGATGGCGGCGCCGATCACCAATCGCTCAGGCCAGACAGTGGCCGCGCTCAACATCAGCGGCCAGGCCAATCGCACCAGCGCCAAGGCGATGCAGGAAACCATGTTGCCGCAGCTACTAGAAGCAGCGCGCACGATTTCCCGCATGCTCAGCGTTCAGGGCAACTAAGCCCGCCAACGCTATCGAATGTCGAGACCTCATCCCCGTTTCAATCTGCGTAAATCTGCGTAATCTGCGGATAAATTCTTCAATCCGCAGATGGCGCAGATGACACAGATAAAGTCATCAGCTCTTTTTAAAGCCTACGACCAATACGACCGCGCCCAGCACGATGGCGCCCAGGCTCAACCACTGGGGAATGTTGACCGCCTCTTTTTCTTTGACGGTCAACTGGATCGGGCCAAGCTTGGCCGCTGTCGTGTCCTTGGTGAAGCTGAAGCCGCCGGTGAAAAAACCCGCCAGGCCCAAAACGATCAGGACAATGCCTGTGATGCGTGCTGCGTTCATCTGAAATCTCCTCGCCGGGCTTGTGGATGGTTATAGAGTGACCTTGCCCCGGAACTGCGCCACTGTCACTGTGCTTCGTAATGTAGGCAGGAGTGCAAAAACTGTCTGTAGGACGGAGCCGGCCAGCCCCGTGGCTCGAAGGCGCGTAAGCAAGCCACCACGCCGGCGACGGAAAACCGCTGCGTGATAACCTTTAGCCATGTTTACCCCTTCGCAAGCCGACGTACGCCGGTTCTTCTGCTCCGTTTACGCCAAAGCCCGCGCCGGCCAACCCATGGAAGCTATCGAAACCATAGCAAGCCAGTGGATTGAAGAGCATCCCGAATACCACGCGGACTTTGCCGACGCCGACGGCGCGCTCGGCAAAATGTACGACGTGGAAGCGGGCAAGACCAATCCGTTTTTGCACCTGTCCATGCATTTGTCGATCAGCGAGCAATGCTCCATCGATCAGCCCCGCGGCATTCGGCAGGCGGTAGAACTGCTCACCGCCAGGCGCGACTCGCTGCATGACGCGCACCACGAAACCATGGACTGCCTGGGGCAGATGGTCTGGGAAAGCCAGCGTGCGGGGCGGCCGCCGGACGGCGCCGCTTACATAGACTGCGTGCAGCGCCGGGCAACTCGGGACTGACCAAAAAAAAGCCGCTGAGACAGCGGCTTTTTTCTTGGGAAGAAGATCCCGGATCAGCGGAACTTGCTCTGCGGAATGGTCTTCAGGTCACCGTCTACCGACGACAGGTAGTTGGCCAGCAGCTTCAACTCGGGGTTGGTGTACTGCTTGGCCATGCCGCCCATGATGGCGTTGCCGCGGCCGACCTTGGGGTTGTTCTCGGTCTTGTAGGCCTTGAGGGCCACAAAGAGGTAGTCGGCGTGCTGGCCGCCAATCTTGGGGTAGCTTGGGTCAATCGGCGAGCTGAAATTGGCGCCGTGGCAAGACGCGCAGTTGGCCTTGTTCAGCAGGGCCTGGACCTGGGCACTGGGTTCTTTGCTGGGGGCTTTGACAGCCTTGGGGTCGGCTGGCTTGGCCGGCTCGGCGGAAGCCACGAGACCATCGGCGCTGTAGTGGGCAGCCAGGTCGGCGATGTCCTGGTCTGACAGCGAGTCGGCAATGGCGCGCATGGTGGGGTGCTTGTGGTCGCCTTTTTTGTATTCGTTGAGTGCGGCGACGATGTATTTGGCGCCCTGGCCCGAAATCATCGGGACCTTGTAGACCTCAGGGAAGGAGGCCTGGTAGCCCTTGATGCCGTGGCAGCCGATGCACATGGCATTCTTGGTTTCGCCGGCCTTGGCGTCGCCCTTGATTTCCTGGGCCAGGCTGGCTGCCGTCGCACAAGAGACAGCAACGGCGAATATCGTGGTGAACAGCTTATTCATTTTGCGCGCACAATCAGGTGGGATTCATCTTATAAACAACCCCGGATTATATCTGGGCCTGTTGCCCCAAGACACCGGCTGCTTTCAAACCAAGAGAATAGCCCTCAAACCCGCTCACACTGACGCCAGACCATGAAATTTCAAGGATCCAAAAACTACGTCGCCACCCAGGACCTGATGCTTGCCGTGAACGCCTCGGCCGCTCTGAAAAAGCCGCTGCTGGTCAAGGGCGAACCCGGCACCGGCAAGACCATGCTGGCCGAGGAAGTGGCCCAGGCGCTGAAGCTGCCGCTGTTGCAATGGCACATCAAATCGACCACCAAGGCCCAACAGGGCCTGTATGAATATGACGCCGTCTCCCGCCTGCGCGATTCGCAGCTAGGGGACGAAAAGGTCAAGGACATCCATAACTACATCGTCAAGGGCGTGCTCTGGCAGGCCTTCACCGCCGACGAGCCGGTGGCATTGCTGATCGACGAGATCGACAAGGCCGATATCGAGTTCCCGAACGACCTGTTGCGCGAGATCGACCGCATGGAGTTCTATGTGTACGAAACGCGTGAGCTCATCAAGGCCAAGCACCGGCCGCTGGTGTTCATCACCTCCAACAATGAAAAGGAACTGCCCGACGCGTTTTTGCGCCGCTGCTTTTTCCACTACATCAAGTTCCCGGACGCCGACACCATGAAGCAGATCGTGGATGTGCACTTCCCCGGCCTGAAGAAAGAGCTGCTGACCGCGGCCATGAAAACGTTTTACGACGTGCGCAACCTGCCCGGCCTCAAAAAGAAACCGTCGACTTCCGAACTGCTGGACTGGCTCAAGCTGCTGGTCGCCGAAGACATTCCGCTGGACGCCTTGCAAAGCAAGGACGACAAGGTCGCCGTGCCGCCACTGGTGGGTGCGCTGCTCAAGAACGAGCAGGACGTGACCCTGTTCGAGAAGCTGGTTTTCATGCAGCGCAACAATCGCTGAACACGGAACCATGAGATGACTCAAAAATCCATGCTGGTCGAAGGTCTGTCCGACGCAATCGGTTTTGTCGGCGGCGCCCTTCTCGGCTTTTGGGCCGGCCACCTGCTCGGCTTTGATATTTTTGAAGCCGGCTACGGCAACGGTGCCATCGCCGGCATTGTGCTGGTGGGCCTGGGCGGCGGCCTGGGCCTGCAAATAGCCAGACGCTGGAGGAACCGGCAAAAACCCGAAGGAGAAAACTGAGCATGGCGTTTGTCGAACCCGTGACACTGGAAGCGCGCGGCGTGCGCCTCGTGCCGCTCACACTCGAACACGAAGCCGGCCTCAAGGCTGCAGCCGCTGACGGCGAGCTCTGGAAGCTGCGCATCACCTCGGTGCCCGAGCCCCATGAAACGCGCGGCTACATTGAAACCGCACTGGCCACCGGCAACCGCCTGGCCTTTGCCGTGACTGACGCCGCCACCGGCGAAGTGCTGGGCTCTACCAGCTATCACGACATCGTGCCCAACCTCAAGCGCGTCGAGATTGGCTACACCTGGTACGCCGCGCGCTGCCAGCGTACCCATGTCAACACCACCTGCAAGCTGCTGATGCTGACCCATGCCTTCGACACACTGGGCTGCAACATCGTGGGCTGGCGCACCGACAACTTCAACTACGCCTCGCAGCGCGCCATTGAACGCCTGGGCGCCCGCAAGGACGGCGTGCTGCGCGGCCATGCGCTGCGCCGCGACGGCACGATTCGCGACACCGTGATGTACAGCCTGGCCGCAGGCGAGTGGCCTGAGGTGAAAGCACAACTTCTTTATCTTCTCGAAAAAAAGAGGGACCTATAAAGATGGAGCCCCTCGCATCCGACGCGGCCCAAAACGCAGAGGAACCCGCAGAGCAGAAATTAAATGCTCTAGTGAATGCGGTGTCACTCACGCCATGGCTCGTCGGAGCGACCTTCATAATTCTCGTAGCGGCCTACGCCTTTTCGTTTAGCAAAAACGGTTGGTCGAATTCGCCAGATAGCTGGGGGCAACTAGGCGATTACATCGGCGGACTATTGAATCCACTTGTAGCAGTTTTCGCACTACTAGCTTTAGTAACCAGCGTCAAATTGCAGCGCAGCGAATTGTCCGCCACGAGAGAAGAGTTGCGCGCAAGTAAGCGAGTAGCCGAGGATCAAGCAAAAACAATGGAGCAGCAAAGACGAGAACAGCGATTCTTTGATTTTCTGAATCTATATCAGCAGACCTTGGCTACCGTAGATGCAGACAACAAATTTGGAAAAACCGTCTTTCGTCATTGGACAAGCTCCAGAGCCATCGAACACGCCTTCATCTACGAGTTCATGACTTACGGCTTTTCACCTCATGAACAGCATCCAACACCAAAAAATAGAACCATCGAACAACTTGTGAGACCCACGATGGTTACCCTGACCGAAAATCAGGTGGTTGCGAAGTGGAATCAATTTTCGCCAGTCCTTGATCACTACTTCCGCACCGTATTTGCTATTTTGCGGGAAGCTCAACCCACTTTAACCACCGAACATTACCGGTACGTAAAACTTTTCCGTGCGCAGTTGAGTCGCGACGAGTTGGCCCTATTAGCATTCAATTTATTGTTTGACGAAGAGGGGAAAAAGATGCGCAACTTGGTTCAACAATATGGTCTGCTTAAGCATCTTCCATCCGGTATTCTTAGAACAGAAGCTGAAGCTCGATTAAATCCAGGAGCATTTGGCAGCAAATGGGCACTGGCATCGATTGATACAAGCAAACTCGGATAACTGCCATGCTGATCGATTTCTTCTACACCCTGCGCTCGGCCAAGCTGCCGGTTTCCGTCAAGGAATACCTGATGCTGCTCGAAGCGTTGCAGGCCGGCGTCGTCGGCCCGAACAGCGACAAGCTCGAGGCGCACGAAGGCGAAGGCGCGTGGAAGATCGACGACTTCTATTACCTGAGCCGCACGGTGCTGGTGAAGGACGAAAAAAACTACGACAAATTCGACCGCGCCTTTGCCGCCTACTTCAAAGGCGTGGAGATGCTGGCCGACTTCACCAAAGACATTCCACTCGAATGGCTGCGCAAAAACCTCGAGCTGGAACTCAGCCCCGAGGAAAAAGCCCTGATCGAAAAAATGGGCTGGGACGAGCTCATGGAAACGCTCAAAAAGCGTTTTGAAGAGCAGAAAGAACGCCACGAAGGCGGCAGCAAATGGATAGGCACGGGCGGCACCTCGCCCTTCGGCGCCAACGGTTTTAACCCGCAGGGCATACGCATAGGCCAGGAAAAAAGCCGCAACAAAAGCGCGGTGAAAGTCTGGGACCAGCGCGCCTACAAGGACTACGACGACACGCAGGAACTGGGCACGCGCAACATCAAGGTCGCGTTGCGCCGGCTTCGCAAGTTCGCGCGCCAGGGCAATGTGGAAGAGCTGGACCTGGACGACACCATCCGCTCCACCGCGGCCAATGCCGGCTGGCTGGACATCAAGATGGTGCCCGAGCGCCACAACAACGTGAAGGTGCTGCTGCTGATGGACGTGGGCGGCACGATGGATGAGCACATCCACCGCGTCGAAGAAATGTTCTCGGCCGTCAAAGCCGAGTTCAAGCACCTGGAGTTTTATTACTTCCACAACTGCGTCTACGACTTCATGTGGAAGAACAACCGCCGCCGCTTCAGCGAGAAATTCCCGACCTGGGACATCATCCGCAAGTACAACAAGGACTACAAACTCATCTTCGTCGGCGACGCGACCATGAGCCCATACGAAATCCTGCAACCCGGCGGCAGTGTGGAATACAACAATGAAGAAGCCGGCGCCGAATGGATGCAGCGCCTGACCAACGCCTTTCCCAAGTTCGCCTGGATCAACCCCGAGCCCCAGGGCGTCTGGCAATACCGGCAAAGCATCAGCGTGATCCAGCAACTGGTGAACCAGCGCATGTACCCGCTGACCATCAAGGGCCTTGAAGAGGCCATGCGCCTGCTGTCCAAATAAGGGCAGCGCCAGGCGACTGCCTCCTACACGGGCGTGCAGAGGGGCTCAAGTAAACTGCCCCGGTGACCCTTCCCAGCACCCCTATCTTCTGCGCACGGACGGCCACTTCAGGACTGACTGGCACCGGTCTTCTCCCTGCTTTCGCCCTCTTTGCAATGTTTTTGGCGCCACCAGCCGCCGCGCAAACACCTGCGCCTATGGAAAGCACGGCCACACCTCCTTCCGGCGTTTCGCAGACCGCACCGGCTCCGCCGCCTCCCCCTGAAAAGGTGGTTCCAGAACCGACGCCGCAAGGCGCCACAGGCCCCACCAGCGCCCCACCCGAAGTCACGGCCTTTGACATCGCGGTGCGCGCGCCGCAAGGCATCAAGGAACTGCTCGAAAGGCACCTTGAGCTGCAGCGTTACCGCGCAGTGACCGACCTCGACGAGGCCGAACTCGCCCGCCTCATCGTGCTGGCCGAGCGAAACGTGCGCAACCTGGTGGGCACACTGGGTTATTTCAGCCCCGCTATCACCATCACCAAAGAAGGCAACGCCAACCAGCACCCGACCATCGTCGTGGCCGTCAACCCCGGCGAGCCCACGGCAGTCGGTACGGTCGCCATCACCTTTGCGGGCGACATTGCCGAATCGACCGACCCCGGCGCACTCACGCAACGCGCGCAAATCCAGCGCGACTGGCGCCTGCCCACCGGCCAGCGCTTCACGCAGGACACCTGGGACAGCGCCAAGACGCAAGCCCTGCGCGACCTCGTCGCACGCCGCTATCCGGCGGGCAAACTGGCCGACAGCCTGGCCGACGTGGACGCGACGGCACACACCGCGGGCCTGGCTCTCAAGCTCGACTCGGGGCCGCTGTATCGCCTGGGGCCGATGCAGGTGACCGGCATTGAACGTTACGACCCGGTGCTGGTGCCACGCCTGGCGCGCCTGACCACCGGCGCGGTGTACGACCAGAACCAGCTGGTCGAAGCGCAGCTGCGGCTGGCCTCCAGCGGCTACTTCGATTCGGCCTATGTCTTTGTCGACCCCGAAAGCGACCCGAATGCCGCACCGGTGCAGGTGCAAGTGCGCGAGGCCAAACTGCAAAAAATCATCCTGGGCGTCGGCGTGACCACCGACAGTGGTCCGCGCGCCTCCATTGAGCACACCCACCTGCGCGTGCCGGGCACGAACTGGCGCGCCGTCACCAAACTGCAACTGGAAAAGAAATCGCCTTTTGCCCAGACGGAATGGACCTCGATTCCCGACGAGGCGAACTGGCGCTGGGTCGCCCTGGCGCGCACCGAACGTGCCGACGACGACGAGCTCGTCACCCGCTCCGGGCGCCTGCGCTTTGGCCGCACGCAGGCCGGCGAGCGCATAGACCGCAACGTCTATCTGCAATACGACAGGGCCAGCGTGAGCGGCAGCGGCCAGATCAACAGCTCCGCCGCCGACATCGGCGACGGCTCGGCCCTGACCGCCAACTACGTCTGGACGGGCCGCTACTTCGACAGCCTGCCATTCCCGAGCAAAGGCTACGGCCTGGGCTTTGAACTCGGCGGCGGCAGCACCATGGGGTCGCAGCACCTGCCTCTGGCCCGCGCCGTCGGCCGCTGGCTCGGCATTGTGCCGCTGGAGCGAGGCCGCATCGCGATGCGCGCCGAAGGCGGGGCCGTGCTGGCCAAAGACTCGGCGCGCATCCCCGGCACCTTGCTGTTCCGCACCGGCGGCGACACCACCGTGCGAGGCTATGGTTACCGCGACATCGGCATCAAACTCGACAACGGCGTCATTGGACCGGGCCGCTACATGGCGGTGGGCAGCGTCGAATACCAGCGCCCCATGCTGCGCGACGGCCGGCCCAGCGAATGGGAAAACACCTTTTTCATCGATGCGGGCGCCGTCGCCGACAACCCCAAGGACATGAAGCCGTCCGTCGGCATTGGTACGGGTGTTCGCTGGAGAAGCCCCATCGGGCCATTGCAGATTGACCTGGCCTATGGCGTGAAAGTCAAGCAGGTGCGCCTGCACGTCAGCGTGGGATTTGTTTTCTGATGGACACGCCCGATACCTCCACCGCTTCGGCCTCCGCAGACGCACCCCAACCCGTGCGGCCGCCACGGCGCTGGCTGCGCATCACCGCATGGGCTGCGGGCAGCGTTGCCGTGCTGGCCATCGCCACCACGGCAGGCGTGTGGTGGTGGGCCGGCACCGACGGCTCATTGGCCACGGCGCTGGCCTGGATAGGCCGGACCCAAGCGCTGAGCGCCGAGCGAGTGACAGGCTCGCTGCGCGCCGGGGGCCATGTCGACCAACTGGTCTGGCAGCAAGATGGCCTGCGCGTGGACGTGAGAGACGTCACGCTCGCCTGGCAACCCTGGTCGCTGCTGCGCGGCACGCTTGAGGTCAACCGGCTGGCTGCGGCCAGCGTGCAGGTTGATGACCAACGCGCGCCCTCCACCACCCCATCGGTACCGCCTTCAGCGCTGGGCTTGCCACTGCCCGTCGTGCTTGACGGGTTTTCAGTCGGGCAGTTTCAATGGACGGGTAAGGCCACGTTTTCCGCGTCAGGCATTACCGGCAACTATTCCTTCAAAGGCCTGGACCACCGGCTGGAATTACTCAGCGCCCAGGTGGCACGCGGCCGTTACAGCGGCCGCGCCGTGCTGTCATCGCGCAGCCCCTTGCAACTCGATGCCAGCCTGAAGGGCGCGCTCGACACCCTGATACCCGGCAACAAGACGCCGGTGCCGCTGGCTTTCGACGCCACCGCGCGTGGGCCGCTGACTGAACTGCTGGTGAAAGCCGGCCTGCGGATGAGCGCCCAGCCTTCAGCCACGTCGCCCTCAAAAAACCAGCGGCAACCCCAGGCCACCGCCACGGCACGCGTGACGCCTTGGGCTGCGCAGCCCTTGCCGCAAGCCGACGCCAATTTTCGCGATCTGGATGTCGCCGCATTCTGGCCCGAAGGACCGCAAACCTTGCTGACGGGCAACACCACCGTGCGGCCGGCACAAGCAGTCGGCACACCGGCTACAGCCGCCTCCGCATGGCAGCTCCAGCTGCAACTGGCCAACGCCCTGCCCGGTCCTTGGGACCAGCACAAGCTGCCCCTTGACCGGCTGGAAACACTCGGCGAATGGCGCAGCGGCACGGCCATGGTTCGCACACTCAGGGCCCAGTTGGGCGGCGGCGAGTTGCTAGCCAGCGGCGAATGGGTCGATGCGCCCGCTCCTTCTGCGCCATCCACCACGCCCAGCACGGCACCGGCGTGGAAGCTGCAAGCCACCCTCAAGAGCATCAACCCGGCCCTCTTGCACAGCCAGCTGGCGCCGCTGCCGCTGGACGGCAAGGCTGATGTGCGGAGCCAGGGCGCAGCCATCGCCTTTGATGCGAACGTACAGGCAGCACGCAATGATGCAGGCGCCAAAAACAATCCGCTGGGCCCGTTGCGCCTGCGCGATGCGAGCGCCACCGGCAGCTGGAACGCGGAGCAAGCCGGCGGCACCCTGGTGCTGTCGGCCCTGCGCGTGCGTACCGACGACGCCGAACTGGCAGGCCAGCTGGAGGCTCAGCCCAGCGCAAAAGGCGGCAAAGGAAAACTCACACTCACGGCCCCCGGACTGGACGCCCAACTGCAAGGCGAGCTGCGGCAAACCAGCGGCAAAGGCGACATGAACCTGCGCGGACGCGACATGGCGCAGGCCCTGCGCTGGCTGCAAAAACTCCCGGGCCTGCCCGCCTCATTGAAGAGCGCATCGGCCAGCGGCAGTGCCGAGCTGCAAGCGAGCTGGCAGGGTGGCTGGCAAGACCCGGCCTTGCAGGCACGGCTGGACTTGCCTTCGCTCGACTGGCGTATGGCGGCACCGGGACCTGCGCCCGCAATGGCTACCGCCAGCGCAGCACCCGCCACGGCAGAGGTGCTGAAGATCCGGGCCTTCCAGGCCACGCTCTCCGGCCGCCTGAGCCAAGCGCAACTGGCCACGCAAGGCCGCATGGAAGCCGGCCAGCGCCGCTACACCTTGCAGCTCACAGCAGACGGCGGAAGGCTTAACACCGGCGCCGCGCGCAACGCGCCACTCGCCGACTCCACATGGCAAGGCCTGGTCAAGCAACTCAGCGTGAGCGTGGAAGACCCCGCGCTGGGCACGGGCGCCTGGCAACTCAAGACACGCAGCACGGTGCCGCTGAAATGGACACCCGGCCGCAACGGCGACGTGCTGGAAAGCGGCGCCGGAGAAGCCTTGTTGGTCGCACCACCTTCCGGCACATCCGCCGGCGCGCCTTCGCAGGCCACGCTGGCCTGGCAGCCGGTGCGCTGGCGGCCCGGCCGCGAGCTGGTGACGGCCGGCAAGCTCACCGGCCTGCCGATGGCCTGGATCGAACTCTTCGCCGGCCCGCAAATGGCCGGCGCCGGCCTGGGCGGCAATCTGCTGCTCGACGGCGAATGGGATGCGATCCTGGGCGACACGCTGCGCCTGAAGGCGAGCCTGGCGCGCAGCAGCGGCGACATCTCGGTGCAGGCCGAGACCGGGCAAGGCACCTCGGCCCGCGTAGCCGCCGGCGTCAAAGAAGCACGTCTCTCGCTGGTCAGCGAAGGTGAAGCCGTCACGCTCGCCTTGCGCTGGGACAGTGAACGCGCGGGCAGCGCTGACGGGCAACTCCGCACCCGCCTGGGCCGTGCGCCCGCCACGGCCGGCGGCGGCTGGCTCTGGCCTGCAGACGCGCCCTTGGCAGGCCAGCTCCGCGCACAGCTGCCACGCATCGGTGTGTGGTCGGTGCTGGCGCCGCCGGGCTGGCGGCTGCGCGGCTCGCTGGGCGCTGACGTGGCCATCAGCGGCACACGCGCGGCGCCGCAACTGGCCGGCGACCTGCAAGCCAACGATCTGGCGCTGCGCTCCGTCGTTGACGGTATCGAGTTCGGCAATGGCCGCCTGCGCGCCAAACTCGACGGCACGCGCATGCGCATCAACGAGTTCACGCTGCAAGGCGCGGGCGGCAAAGGCACGGGCGGCGTCCTCACCGCACAGGGTGAAGCCGGCTGGATCGAGGGCAAGCCCCAGGTGGAGCTCACAGCCAGACTCGAACGCCTGCGCGCCAGCATCCGCACCGACAGGCAACTGACGGTTTCGGGCGATGTGCAGGCCAGCCTCAAAGGCAAGCAGACCGAGCTCACCGGCAAGCTGATCGTTGACCAGGCCCGCATCATCCTGCCCGACGAAGGCACGCCGCAACTGGGCGATGACGTGGTCGTGCGCACCACCAGCGGCGCGGCGGCAGGCCAGAAGGCGCCGGCGCAGACCAGCGGTGAAGTCGCGGACAAAGACTCCCGGCCGGTGAAGCTGGATGTGCAACTCGACCTCGGCCGCGACTTTCGCATCCAGGGCAAGGGCATAGACACCCGTGTGCGCGGCACGCTGGCTCTGAGCGGCGAGACGTTGCGCGACCCGCGGCTCACCGGCACCATCAACACGGCCGGCGGCCAGTACCGCGCTTACGGCCAGCGCCTGGACGTCGAGCAAGGCGTGCTGCGCTTTACCGGAGCCATCGACAACCCGTCGCTCGACATCCTGGCCATCCGTCCCAATCTCACACAGCGCGTGGGCGTGCAGATCACCGGCACGGCCCTGTTGCCGCGCGTGCGCCTCTACGCGCAGCCCGAGCTGCCCGATGCGGAAAAACTCTCGTGGCTGGTGGTGGGCCGCTCCTCAGCCTCCGGCGGCGCCGAAGCCGCGCTGCTGCAGCAGGCTGCGCTCGCCCTGCTGGGCAGCAAAGGCGGCGGCATGTCGGGCGGCCTGGCTGCCTCACTGGGACTGGACGAGCTGTCGTACCGCGGCGCCTCCAGCAACAACGACGGCACCACGACAGAAGGCGCCGTCACGCTGGGCAAGCGCTTTTCGCGCAACTTCTACGCCGCCTATGAGCGAACCGTGACCGGCGCGCTAGGAACCTTGTATGTGTTCTACGATCTCTCTCAACGCTTCACCGTGCGAGCCCAGGCGGGCCAGCAAAGCGCGGTGGATCTGATCTTCACGGTGCCTTACGACTGAGGCAGTTTGGGAGGGGCAGGCCGGTATTCGCCACCGAATACAATTGCAGCTTCTCCCAGAGAAGTGCGGCCATAGTTCAATGGATAGAACGGGCCCCTCCTAAGGGCCAGATAGGGGTTCGATTCCCTTTGGCCGCACCAGTTGCTATTGTTTTGATAGCTATCTATTCCGATATTGTCTGGGCGCAAGGCCTAAAAGGCTTGCAAAACCAAACGCAAGTCCACGCAATGGCGTTGAACTCGCCAACTTGCCCTGAAGTGACATAGCGCCTCAAAACAGCAAACTTTTTGGAGCAGCTTTTTGCACAACCGGACTCGCCGCCCCTTCCTCAATACGCTGCCAGCACATTCAAAAACCAGCCACGGCTGCGATAGGACAGATCGGTCAAATCGTCCGAGTATTGCGTGAAGTTGTAGCCCACACCCACTTTGACGCCTTTGCCCAAGTGACGGTAGATGCCCAGCAACGCGCCGGCTTTTGCATCCTGGGCTTCGGTGGCACGCAGGTTTCGCAGCTCGATGAGCGCGTCCCATTCCTTGACCAGGTGCAGGTCGGCGCGCAGGATCAGCAGGTCGGCGCGACTCGAGAACCATTCGCCGCCGGCCACCGGTGATTTCAGTTCACCGATGCGGAAGGCGTACTTGGCACCGACCGACAGCCACGGCTTCACGTCGTAAATCGTGTCGACGGAGAAAACCTGGCTGCGCTGCGCATAGTCGGCTGCCTGGCCCGAGGGCGTCACTTGGCCGGCTGTCGGCACGTTGTTCAGGTTGGTGTACTTGAACAAGGTGTTCCAGCGGTCGTTGTCGACGGGGCGATACGCGCTGCCGATGACAAACTCGTGGTAGTTGCCGTCAACAAATGCGCCCTGGCTGTTGCTGGAGCGCGAGACGTTGAGCTTGCCCAGCAGGCGCCACGCCGGGTCGACCTGCAGGCCGACGGTGTTGCGCATGAGCCAGGTGGTGCGCTCACCCGAGATATTGCCTTTGTCATGGCGCCACTCGATGTTGCCGCCGTACTTGAGGCCGTCTTTTTTGTAGCCGACCGAGCCGCCGATGGCGCGGCGCTTGAGGTCGCCAGCCAAAGGATCGGACACGGTGCCGAACTCGACCTTGGCGCCAAAGTTCCAGCGGTCATTGGGCGACCAGTCGGTGCCGAAGGCTTGCGTCAGGCTTTGCGGGCCGGCGCCGTTGACGGAGCGGCCTTCGCCGAACACACGCAATTGGTCGGAGACGCGTGTGCTCGCGCCCGAGACCAGCGTGCCCTGGCGGCCGCGCCAGGCGACGTCGGGGCTTTCGGTTTCCACGGTGTAGGCCAGGTAGGCGTTGCTGCGGTCGGAGATGCGGTAGTCCGCGCCCAACTTGCCGCCAACGCCCATGCTGCCGTTGGAGGCTTCGCCGCTCAGCTTCACCCGCTCGCTGACCTGCACCGCACCGCCCAGGCCTACGCGGTCGTTGGGGTCACGTGTGTCATCGCGCTCTAGCGTGCCTTGCACATAGCCATAGGCTTCCCAGTTTTCTTTTTCGCCCGGCTTGCCGTTCTGGCGGTCCGGCCGGTAGTCGGCACGCAACTGCGCATCGGTTCGCGAACCGGTTTGGGAAAGCAAAGCGCTGGCATTCGGCGTGACTTTTGAGCGATCGTCGGACCGTACGCCGACAGAGGCTTCCCATTCACTGTTCAGCGTCTGTCGGACCGCAAACTCGGCGCTTTGGCTGTCCTGCAGATCACCCTCACGCCTGTCGGCCTTGAGCAGCACGCGCGTGCCCTCGGCCACTTCCACATCCGCGGAACCACCAGCTTGTCGGACGGCCTCACCGCCTATGCCGATCTGCCCGGGGGCTGAGTAGCCCCGGTCGCGGTTTTGCGCATAAGCGGTGACCTTGCCCTTCATACTGTCCGTCACTTCAGCAAGGTCGACCGAGGCTTCGAGGCGTTCTGCGCCGGCCGACTGGATGGCGCCGCTGCTCAAAGTGTTGAAGCCAAAGCCGCCATCAATCGAAGTCTGCGCGCCATTGCCCGGACCCTTGGAGCGGGCCGCCTCGAATTTGAGCCAGGTGCCGGGCTTGTAGCGCAGCGTACCGTCCACGCCTTTGAGCGTCTGGCTAGAGCCGGTTTCGCCTTGGTGATAGCTGCTGGCGCCGAGCTGGATGTGATCGTTGAGCCACTGGCTCGCGCGCAAGCCGGTTGACAGGTTGCTAACAGCGGTGACGCCGGGCGCGAATTCGTAGGTCGTAATCAGGTAGACCGGCTGGCCACCGACCGCGGAGGTCATGATCAGGCCGGCGGCGCCGCCGCTGGCGGACAGCGGCGACTGCAGCAGGATGCGGCCCTGCAGGTAATTGATCTCGTAGTCCTGCGTGGGCGCGAGTTCACGGCGCTCTATCACCATGCCGGAATCCTTGTCGCGCACTTCGATCCAGACGCGTTCCGAGCCCTGGGTAATGTCCAGGTGGCGCAGGTAATAAATCGAGCCGCCGGTGCCGCGGAACTCCTCGCGCGAGGCCAGGGTTCCCGGGTCGGCCGCGAAGGCGTCGATCTGCGTGCGCTTCTCGCCGTAGGCCGTGGCCGCTTCCGAACGGTGGCGCAACTGCGCGCCGTAAAGGCCGCGTGAATACTGCATGAGCTCGGTGCCGCTCCAGGAGGTCTGGAAATTGCCCCACATGACGTGCGAATCGCCTTTTTGCAGCTTGACGAAAAACTTGCCCTGCGTGGGCGCATCGTCCACGGTGGTGCTGTCGTCGCCGTAGACCGGGTAGTACAGGTTGGGGTCTATGCTGCGCAGCAGGTACTTGGGGTCCTTGCTGGAGAAGTTGGAGAACAGGTCTTCGATGGGACCTTCGCGCGTGTCAGCTGAGGCCGTCAGCAGCCACTCACCCTTGATCTTGCCCTTGAGGTAAAAAGCGGCGCGGCCGTCGACGTAGACCTTGTCTTCATAGTGGCTCAGGTCGCCGGTCACCAGCTTGGCGGGGCCCGACACATTGTTCTTGCCGACCGTCAAATCTCCCAGTGCAAGGTAAAACCAGTCGTCGGCCGCGATGTTGAGGTTGCGGCGGAAGGTCGTGGCCTTGCCGTCGGTATCCTTGAGCGTCACTTCCACCGACTGCGGGCCGGCCGGCATGATCTGCTTCATCGCGAACTTGCCTTGGGCGTCTATGGGCAGCTCCAGGCCCAGGGCTTCTATGCGCTGGCCGGGCTTGAGGTTGCTGCCGTTGACCGTGACGGTGCCCCCAGCCACCGGGATGTTGCGCAGGGCCAGGCTGTTCTCGCCATAACCGGTGAGGCGCTCGCGCTCGAGCTTGTCCTGGTCTTCATTCGCCGGCATGGCGCGCGCCAGCAGGTTCAGCTGCTTGAGGCTGGTTTCGTCGAAGCGGCCTTGCGCGTCGTACACGCGCAGCAGGTAGAACACCTGGTCGCCCGCGGTGTTGGCGGGCACCGTCCAGCGGCTCGCGCCGGACCATCCGATGGGGATGATTTCAAACGGCTGCTCCTGGGTTTTTTGCCCGGGTCGGAAAAGGCGCAGCTCGGCCTTTTTGACCCACGGAATGTAGTTGGACCAGGCGCGGAATTCCACCGCTTCGCCCTTGACGGCGGTGCCGGGTGTGGCCCAGGCGTTCATCAGCGGCACGGCGGCAAGGCTGTCGTAGCGGACCTGGATGTCGGCCTTCTCGAGCGCGACGTCGGCGCAGCGCTGGCCGTCGGCCTCGTTGGGAATTTCCGCCGTGTTGATGGGCTCGCCATCGATGGTGATGCGGAAAGGCACGTTGGGTTGGCCAGCCGCCAGAGGCGAACAGCCGGGAACCGGGGCAGGCCGGGCAACCGCCACAGTGGGCGCCACGGCGGCAGGCTGGAACCACACGCGCAGTTCAACGCGGCGGTTGCGCGCCATGCCTTCGGGTGTCGCGTTCGAGGCCAGCGGTTTGCTTTCGCCCTCGCCCTGGATCGAATAGGTGATCGCGGGGTTGTTGAGAACTTGCTTGAGATAGGCGGCCACCGCCAGCGCACGTGCTTCAGACAAGCCCTGGTTGTCCTTGAAGATGCGTTTGGTATCGGGCGCCAGGCGCTGGTTGTCGGTATGACCCACGATCGCAATGCGCGTGGTCGAAGACGTTTTGGCTTTTGCGCCGATACCCGCGGCCATGGAATCCAATACCGCACGGGCGTCGGGGGTCAGTACGGCTTTTCCGGAAACAAACAGGTTGGAACCGTCGATCTCCTGGAGTGAACGATCGACCTGCGCAGGGCGTGCGGGCACCTGCGCGGCGAGGCTGCGCATGGAAGCAGCCTCTTCGCGCGTTACGCCCGAAGGCATGGGGTAGGCGATGGCGGGCTGCACTTCCGCCGGCGGCGGCACGCTGAACAGGTCTATGCGCCCGTTGTCGATTCGTTTGCCGCTGACTTCAGTGGCGGCCCAGGTCGATGCGCCCGCGCAAAGCAGGCCGGCGGCGACGGCTATCGCATGTGTACGGAAATTCATTTCGCCGTCTCCAGCTCGGTTTCAATCATCAGGGGGTGCAGGGGTTCGCTTTCGGCGGCCTCATTCCCGTCTTTTCTCTTGCGTCTGGCCTCCCACAAGGCCTGTATTCGCTCGCTGACCGCCGCCAGGCGTTTCTCAGCGAGGCCGGCCGGCTCGCCGCCGGGGCGGTAGGCGATGCGCAGCACCGACGGCCGGGCCGCGAGCTGTTCGGGAAGTTTTTCGAGGGTGGCGAGGTAGGCGGGTTGCAGATCAATGCTGTCGTTTCCGCCGGTGAAGGCGGCGCCCGAAAGCTCAAGCCGGACCACGCGGTGCACGGTGGCGCCGAAATTGAGCTTGACCATCTTGCCGCGCGTCACACGCACGTCGCGCGGGTTCTCCGTGGTCAGGCGGTAGCCCGAGGGCAAGGTCCGCTCGTCCACCTTCATGACGAAGTTGGAGCCCCGGTCCGCGTTCGGGATCGCCGCACAGGCGACGTGGAAGCGGCCGTCGTGGTCGCTGGTGACCAGCAAGCCGCGCGCCGTGGCGATGCGCACGTTGGCGATGCCGGGCTCGTCCTGATCCTGGTAGCCGTTGGCGTTCTTGTCGTCGAAAACCTTGCCGATGATGTCGGAGCAGTCGAAGGTCGGATCCGGCACGACACGCACGGCAGCCGTGGCGGTGTTCGATATCTGGGCATTGACGATGTTGTTGCGGGCCGCGACCTGATTGATGTAAGTCCCCTCCGATACGCCGGTGCCTACCACCAACAGCATGCGCCAGGTCTTGCGTTCACCGCCGGCAAACACCTGGTTGGCCCACGTCAGATTGCGCCCGGTGACGGAGGGCTCCAGCGCCGCGCCGTTTAGAGAGGCCGAGCCCGTGCGGTAGCGGAAACCCGCGGGAATCAGGTCCACCACGTTGACGTTCGTCAGCACGGCGTTCAGCGTGTTGGTCGCGGTGATGGTGTAGGGCACGAGGTCGCTACGCACCACGTTGACGAGCGGCGTGCTCTTGGTCATCAGGATGACGCTGCCCATGATCGGGTCCAGCGGTATGTGGTTGTTCAGCACGTTGGAGGAGCCCGGAACCGCGGCAAACGTGAACGTGAAGAAGTACTGCGTAGTGGCCGCGCCGCCCGCAAGGGCCAGCGTGTTGTTGGGGCAGGCTGCGGGGTTATGCAGCGGCACAGCCGTGCCGGGCGCAAAGTTGCTGTTCTGCACAAGCGCGGGGTCAGGGCTGGGCGGAGCCAGGCCAACACCCAGAGTTGCCGTGCAGGCGGGAATCATCGCCGAGGGGCCCGGCAAGTAACCGGCCGGCGAGGTCACGGTGAGCGTATACAGCGTGCCGCCCACAGGCGCACCGCCCAGCAGCAGGAACTGGTAGGCGCCGTCTGCGCCGGTAGTCTGGGTCAGGCTTCCGCCTATTACGTCGGCTGCCGTCAGTCCGGGGGCCGAGAGCGTCACGATGGCGCCCGGCACGGGCTGCCTGGTGACGGCGTCATACACCACGCCACTAGGGTCCAGCGGCAGGCTCTGGGCCACGGTCGTGGTGCCGGCGGCCAGCGTCAGGCCCTGCAAGGTGCCATCGGTATTGTTGGCGCCGGCTGGATTGGCATTCGGGTTGGTCGTGCCATTGGTATAGGGCAATCCGGTTTCATTGGGAACCGGGCGGCCGTAGATGCGTCCGCTGGTCGGTTCGCGGAAGCGAATCTGGTAGCCCGAACCGGGCGCCACGCTCGGAAAGCTGTAGGCGCCGCTCGCGTCGGAGGTGGTCGTGCCTACCACTACGCCGCCCAGCGTCAGTTCCACAATCCAGCCGGGTACCAGCGGCTCTCCGGGATCCTTGATGCGGTCATGGTTGAGGTCGCGCCACACCGTGCCACGCACCGCAGCGACTTCGGAAATCACTGTGGGGTCGGTGGCGGTGTTGTTGCCCGTGAAGCCGGCAGGCTCATTGCCGCCAGAGACCACGGCCGTGTTCACCAGCACCTGGCCGGACAGGCCGGCGGCGACGGCGACGCGCACTGTGAAGACAGGGGCTGTACCGCCAGCGGCGATCACGCTGGCGGTGTTGCAGGTGACCGAGGTGACCGCGCTGCTGCAAGACCAGGTGGCCCCACCGGCGACGGCGGCCACTGTCATGCCAGCGGGCAGAGTGTCGACCACCGTGATGGTTCCGGATGTCGCGACCGTGCCGACATTGGAGACAGTGATGGTATAGAAGCCGGTGCTCGAGCCCTGCGCAAAGCTGACTGGCGAGTGGGTCTTGGCAATCGCAAGATCGGGCGCGGCGCCGGGAATCTCGGCAAAGTTGTTGTCGGCCGACACCGCGTTCGCGGTGGCCAGCGGAATCGCCGAGATCGACGAGACCGGGTTGGCCGGCAGAGTCGCCACGCCGCCGGTGCTGCCTGCAATGGTCTTGCCGTTGGTGGTGCCCGCCGCTTGCGGCAGCGGCTGCGTGACGGTGTAGTTGCCTTGTGCCAGGCCGGTGAAGCTGTAGCTGCCGTCGGCCAGCGTGGTGGTGGTTCTGGACACAACCAGTCCGTTGATATCGGTGCCGGTCAGGTTGACGGTCTGCCCGCCTATGCCGTGGTCGCTGCCATTGACGGCGCCGCTGTTGTCGTAGTCCAGGAAGACCCGGCCGGAAATCGTTCCGCCGTTGGGCACTTCAGCGAAGTTGTTGCCCGATGAAACGGTGTTGGGCGGCAACACGAGAGTGCTGATGCGGCTGGGCGTAACCGCCGGCGTGGTGGCCGTGCCGGGCGTGCCGCCGTTGGGGACTGCACCGGCCGTCGTGATGCCGTTGGAGGTCCCGGCGGGCTGCGTGGGTTCCACCACGGTGTAGGAGCCCGGCAGCAGGTTGCCGAAGCTGTAGCCGCCCGCGGCGTCAGTGACAGTGGTCGCCAGCAGGGCATTGGTGCCGGAGTCACGCAGCTCAATCGTCACGCCGGCCAGCGGATTGTCGGCGCCGTCCTGCACGCCGTTGTTGTTGACGTCCTTGAAGACCTTGCCGGTGATGGACGAAGGCACGACTTCCGCGAAGTTGTTGCCGGCCGAGCCGGAGATTTCACCGCCGCCGCCGTTGCCGTTGAGCGTGACGTTGGTGATCTGGCTGGTGGTCGCGGTCGGGTTGGACGCCGTGCCGGCCGTGCCGGTGCTGCCGTTGATGCCGCTGATCGGGCCTGCCGTGGTGATGCCGTTGGTGGTGCCCGCGGGCTGCGCGGGCTGGCACACTGAGTAGCTGCCGGCCGCCAGGGCCGAGAACAGGTAGTTGCCGAGCGCGTCGGTCGTGCCGGTGGTCACCAGTGCACCGCTGCAATTCGCGCCGCTGCGCAGTTCAATGCTCACGCCGGCGATTGGCGTGTCGGTGCCGTTCTGGAAGGTGCCGTTCGGCGTGGAGTTGTTGTCCTTGAAGACCTTGCCCGAGATATAGCCCAGGGTGCTGACGGTCAGGGGCGCGTTGGCGGGTGCCTGGTTGTTGCCCAGGTTGGTCTGCAGCGCGCCGGCCGGAATGTTGTTGGTGTGAACGCCGGCGGTGAGGCCGGTCACGTTGACGTCGATGGTGCAGCCGCGGGCCGGAATGGTGCCGCCGCTGTTCAACCGCACGCTGGTGGCATTGGCCGCGGCCACCACAGTGCCGCCGCATGAAGTCGTCATGCCGGGCGTGGCGGTCAGGCTGATCTGGCCGGGCGCGGTGGGCAGCACGTCGTCAAAGTTGGCGCTCAGCGTCATCGCGGCGGTATTGCCGTTGCCCAGGACGATGCTCAGGCGCGACACGCCGCCTGGCGGAATCACGGCCGGCGTGAACTGCTTGCCGACAGTGGGCGGGGTGGAAACAATCAGCTGCGCACTGGTGGGCTCCTCGTTGCTCACGCCTTCATTCGTGGTGATGCTGGCGGTGGGCACCGCGTTGGTGTACACGCCGGCGATGTTGCTCAGCACATTGATCGTGACGGTGCAGGAGCCGGCCGCCCCGAGCGTCGCGCCGGTCAGGCGCACGCTGGTGGCCGACGCGGCCGCGACGACGGTGCCGCCGGCGCAGGTGGTGGCCGCCGCCGGCGTGGGCGCAACCACCAGGCCCGCAGGCAAGGCGTCGGTCAGGGACAGGCCGGTCAGGGGCGTGTTGTTCGGGTTGTCAAAACGCAGCGTCAGCACGGCCGGCGCGCCGGGCGCCTTGCTGTCGGAGCCGGTGGTGAAGCCGACCGGGTTGCCAGCGTCAAGCGTGCGGGCGCTGAAGGCCTTGTGCACCACGACCGGCGATTTGGCGCGCAAAGTGTCGCTGGTGGGCTGCGTGTTTGACAGAGGGTTGCCGCCCGCGCTAGCCGTGAGCGCGTTGGTGGGAATTGTGTTGACGTAATTGCCTTGGGCCGCGACGAACACGTCGATCTCAACCTGGCAGGTGGCCGGGACATTGCCGGCCGCGGCGGCGATGGTGCCGCCGGAAACCTGCACGGTGCTGGCGGTCGAGGAAACTGTCGCGCCCTGGCAGGTCGTCGTCGGGTTGGCGCCGCTGGGCACGGTCACGCCGGCCGGCAGCGTGTCGGTGACGGCCAGGGCGCTGACGGGTTGCGACAGCGGGTTGTAGAAAGTAATGCGCAGGCGCGAGCGCTCGCCGGGCTTGACCACGTTCGGCGTGAATTGCTTGACCAGGCCGATGTTGGTGCTGATAGCCAGGCTGGTGGTCGCCGGGTTGCTGTTGCTGAGGCTCTGGTCGGTCACGATGGCGCCGGCCGGAATGGTGTTGGTGTTGCCGCCGGTCACGGTGGAAGTCACGTTGACGCTGAGCTGGCAGTTGGCATTGGCCGCGAGGGACACGCCGGCCAGGCTGACCAATCGCGTATTCGCCGCGGCTGTCACCACGCCGCCGGGGCAGGTCGTGGCGGGTGCGGGGTTGGGCGTCAGCACCCAGCCGTTGTTGGTGCCGCCCGCCGTGCCGCCCACGGTGAAGTAGTCGGTGAAACCCAGGTTGGTGACCGCCTGCGTGCCGTTGGCGATGTTGATCGTGAGGCGGCTGACCTCCCCTGGGAAGGTCAGCGAGCTGATGGAGGTGGCCTTGCTGACCGCGATGCCGGTGGGCGGGGTGAACAGCAAGGTGCCGGTGACCGGCGCGACGTTGCGCACGCCGCCGTCGGCCAGGATGGAATCGGGCGGAATGGTATTGACCCAGTTCGCCGCGCCGGTGGCGACCACGTCAAACAGGAAGGCGCAGTTGCCACTGCCTGCGATGTTCGCGCCCGTGAGGGAAATACTGTTCGCGCCGGCCGCGCCGGTGATGGACGTGGCGCCGGCGCAGGTGGTCTGCCCGTTCGGCGGATTGGCCAGCACCATGCCAGCGGGCAGGGGGTCGGTCACGCTCACGTTGGTCAGGGCCAGCGCGCTGGCGTTCAGCAGTTGCACCGTGACGGTGGACTTGCCGCCCGAGGACACATTGGCCGGGTTGAAGCTCTTGGTGGCGCCCAGGGCCGAGGTATAGGTGAGCGTCGGCGTATTGGTCGACACCGGACCAGCCGTCTGTGTGCTGCCGTTGCCATAGGTCTGCGTGCCGCTCACCGTAGCGGTGTTCAGGTAGACACCGGCCGGGCCGACCACGTCGACTTGCAGCACGCAGCTGCCGTCCGCGCCCAGGCCGTTGCCGGCGCGCGCCGGAACGGTGCCACCGTTCAGGCCCACCGAAGTGGCGCCGGCGACCGCGGTGATGGTCGGGCTGCCGCAGGTGCTGGCGGCGTTGGCCGGGTTGGCGACGCGCAATTGCCCGCCGCCGCTATTGGCCAGCTGCAGCGTGTCGGAAATCGAGACGTTGGTCAGCGGGTTCGCCGACTTGTTCGTCAGCGTGATGGTCATGCGGACGATGGTGCCTTCGGCAAAGGTGCCGGGGGACGCGAAGGCCTTGGTGGCCCCCAGTGCGCTCACGTTGGACGTCACACCGGTCGAGTTGGAGGCACTGCCGTTGCAGGTGGCCCCGGCGTTGTAGCAAACGCCGCCCGCAGCGATGGTGTTGGCAGACGAAGCGACCGCCGCGGTGGACGCCATGGCCCACATCGTGATGACACAGGCGCCTGGAACGCTGGGGCTGGTGCGGGCCGGCAAGGTATTCACCGTGAAAACCGCCGTGGTGGCGCCGAGGGCGCTCGCGGAATTGACAGTGCCGCAAGCGCCCGTCACGGTCGGCGTGTAGTTGATGCCGCCTATGGTGCCGGTCAGGAATGTCTGGCCGTTGGTGAAGTTGTCGGTCACCGTGAAGTTGTTGATCGCGGCGGCGCCATAGTTCTGCACCGTGACCTGG
>JAJKJM010000005.1 GCA_021153985.1 Polaromonas sp. | reverse complement strand
GACGACGTGGCCAAGGCCTATGGCGACGAGCTGCGCAGCCTGGCCGCAGCCGGCTGCACCTATGTGCAGATGGACGACACCAACCTGGCCTACCTGTGCGATGAAAAAATGCGCGAGGCGGCGCGACAGCGCGGCGACGACCCCAACGAGCTGCCGCACCGTTACGCCAAGTTCATCAACAAGGTGGTCGCGCAAAAGCCCGCCGGCATGACGCTGGCAATGCACCTGTGCCGCGGCAACTTCAAGAGCACGCATGCCGCTGCCGGCAACTACGAGCCCGTGGCCGAAGCACTGCTCAAGGAGATGGACCTGGACGCCTACTTCCTGGAGTACGACGACAGCCGCAGCGGCGACTTCAAACCCCTGCGTTACCTGCCCAAGGGCAAGACCGTGGTGCTGGGCCTGGTCACCACCAAATTCGGCGAGATGGAAAGCAAGGACGACCTGAAGCGCCGCATTGAGGATGCCGCCAAATACGCACCGCTGGAGCAGCTCGCGCTGTCACCGCAGTGCGGCTTCAGCAGCACCGTGCACGGCAACAACATCGCTGTCGAGGCGCAGCGCAACAAGCTGCGGCTGGTGGTCGAAACCGCACGTGAAGTGTGGGGCACGGCCTGAGCCGCGTCCCCCTGCTGCGCTAGGCGCGGAGCGCCGCCGGCACGGCCGCGCGCCCGCCCCAGCGCTGCCAGGCCTTCTCGTGAAAGAAAAACGCGAAGGCCTGGACCGTCGGCTCCAGCAAGCTCAGCGTGATGGCCAGCAGGAAGTTGCCGGTGACGGCATAGGCCACCAGCGCTGCGACGGTGACGTGCACTACGTAATAGCTGGCGGTCTTCTTCAGGGTGGGCAAATTGGTGCGGACAAGTTCAGTCATCATCAGCTCCTGGGTTAATAGCTAAAAACAATTAATTCTCAGCTGATGATAGTAATTGCCTGTGCTTTAGGCCAATTGGTTTGGCCTAATCCTTCCATGGGCATATCTGTAAATCCCGCACACCGGGTCTTATTTACGGTTTGTAACGTCTGGGTTTTCTTTCCACGATGTTCCTTTCAAGCTTCAAATAAGTGTGAAAAAACAAACACATACGAAGTAAACCTGCTCCATAGGTAGGGAAACCGTTGGACACGGTGAGCTCAAAAGGCTACAACCAGAATGCAACATTTTGTTGCATCTTCGCTTGAAAGGCCTGCTCTTGTTTCGTCCCCCTGTTTTGGCGCTCCGGGTTCTGGCCTGGGGGATAGTCGGCGCTTGTACGGCCGGGGCTGCGCCTGCGCTGGCCCAAACGCGTCCCGACGCCGGCACGCTGCTGGAGTCGCCGGGCCCGCTTCCTTCGCTGCCGCCGCGAAGCAGCCCGCCGCTGGAGCTGCGGCAACCCCAAGCCACGGTGCCCGCCGCCGGCAGCGCCCGCATCACACCGGCGGCTTTCAGTTTTACCGGCAACACGGTGTTCTCCGGCGAATTGCTGGCCTCGCTGCTGGCGCGCCGGCTTCACCAGCCCACAGACCTGGCCGGCCTGACCGAAGCGGCCAACACCATCAGCGCCTACTACCGGCAGAACGGCTATCTGCTCACACAGGCCTACCTGCCCGAGCAGGCTTTTTCCGCCGACGGCGGAACCGTCACCGTCGCCGTCCTGGAAGCACGCGTGGGCCGCGTCTCCGTACGGGTAGAGGGCACAGGCATTTCAAAGGCCTTTGCCGAAGACCTTGTGGCCGGACAGATCCAGCCGGGCGATGCCGTCACTGAATATGCGCTCGACAAACCCGTGCTGCTACTGCGTGACCTGGCGGGCTACGAGGCCAGCGCCACGGTTCAGCCCGGCGAGCGCGCGGGCCAGGCCGACGTGCTGATCACCGTGCAGGCCAAAGGCCCGCGCTTCGACGGCTCGGTGAGCTTAGACAACCATGGCGCACGCGCGGCGGGCGCAGTTCGCCTGGCACTCAATGGCAACGTCAATAACCTGCTGGGGCGCGGCGACGTACTGGCGCTGAGCGCCCAGCAAAGCGACCTGGCCGGCTCGGCCTTGTACCGCCTCGGCTACACGGTGCCCGTCGGCGTCTACGGCACCCGGCTGGGGGTCAGCCTGGCGCGCCTGGACTACGCACTGGGCAAGCAATTCGAAGCGCTGGGCGCCAGCGGCCGCGCGGACATCGCCGGCCTCAGCGTGTCCCACCCCTTTCTGCGCGGGCGCACCACGAATCTGTACGGCTTCGCCAGTGCGGAGCAAAAAAAGCTGCTAGATGAAATACGCACGCCGGCACTGAAAAGCGAGCGCAATATCCTCGCGCTGCGGGTCGGGCTGGCGGGCAATTTCACCGACGGCCTGGCGGGCGGCAGCGGCCTGAACAGCTACGCCGCGAATGCCACCTTCGGCCGTCTCACCCTCAATGCCGCCGACCAGCTGCTCGACGACGGGCTGGGCGGCCTGCGCACAGCGGGCGGCTTCAGCAAGCTGAACCTGGAATACCAGCGCGGCCAGTTTTTTGATTCGGCCTTCAGCCTCCACTTTGCAGCCCAAGCCCAACTGGCTTCCAAAAACCTCAGTTCGGCCGAAAAAATGGTACTGGGCGGGCCAGGCGGCGTGCGCGGCTACCCGGTAGGTGAAGGCGTGGGCGACGCCGGTTTCCTGCTGAACCTCGAGTCGCGTTACCAGTTTCCGCAAGCGCCGTGGGGCGAGCCCTTGACCTTGCTCGCCTTCTACGACTTTGGCCGTGTGCGCTTTAACCAGAACGGCCCCACCGTGCCTGGCAATCCCAACACCCTGAGCCTGGGCTCCTTCGGCGTGGGCGCCACGCTGGGCCGGTCCGGCAAGTTCCTCATCAAAACCTACCTGGCCTGGCGCACCACACCCGTACAACCCACCACCGGCGACCCCGACCGCGCGCCGCGCGCCTGGCTGTCGGCCCAGACCTGGTTCTAGCCACCCCTTACCTCCGAATGCCCAACATGACCACCGCCTCCCCTGCCCACGCCGCCTACCGACCCTGGTCTGTGCGCACGGTGGTGGTCCGCCTCTCGCGCAAGCTCTCGGCTACCTACCGTATTCGCAGCGGCCGCCGCCTGTCGCATCTGCTCGCGGTGTTGCTCGCCACCGTCTCGCCCTGGGCCGCCGCGCTGCCTGAAGGCGCGCAAGTCGTGGCCGGCCAGGCCAGCGTCAGCACGCCGTCGGCCAACGCCATGCTCGTCAACCAGTCCAGTGACAAGGCAGTCCTCAACTGGCAAAGCTTCAACATCGGTACCGGCCAGACCATGCAGTTCGTGCAGCCCGGCGCTTCGTCCGTTGCGCTGAACCGTGTCATCGGCAATGGCGCCTCGTCCATCTTCGGCTCGCTAAGCGCCAACGGCCAGGTCTTCCTGGTCAACCCGTCGGGTGTGATGTTCGCGCCCGGTGCGCAAGTGAATGTGGGTGGCCTGGTTGCCTCCAGCCTGGACATCAGCAACGGCGACTTCATGGCCGGGCGCTACAGCTTCAGCGGCACCGGTACGGGCGCCGTCAGCAACCACGGCAGCATCACCGCCGCGCGTGGCGGCTATGTATTGCTGGCCGCGCCGCAGGTCATCAACACCGGCGCCATCAATGCCGAGGCCGGTTCGGTCGGCCTGCTGGCGGGCTCGCGCGTGACGGTGGACACCTCGGGCGTGGGCCTGGTGCGCTTCTCGGTGGACGCCGCGGCCGCGCAGGCCGCCATCGACAACAGCGGCAGCATCACCGCCACGGGCGGCCAGGTTGCCGTGCTGGCCAGCGCCATGGGCGACGCGATGGCGACCGTGATCAACCAGTCTGGCGTGATACGCGCCAACTCGGCGGTGGAACGCAACGGCACCATTGTGCTGAGCGGCGGCGCCACGGGCATCGTGAACGTCAGCGGTGAGCTGAGCGCGGCCGGCATTGCGGCGGGACAGACGGGCGGCACGGTCAAAGTTCTGGGTGACAAGGTGGTGTTGGCACCTACCGCCAGCATCGACGCGTCGGGCTCTACCGGTGGCGGCACGGTCCTGGTCGGCGGCAATTACCAAGGCAAGGGCGCTGAGCAGAATGCTGCCGTGACGCTGGTGTCTTCGGGCGCCACCATCGACGCCAGCGCGACCCAATCCGGCGATGGCGGCAAGGTGGTGATATGGGCCGATAATGCCACCGGATTTTATGGCGCCATCAAGGCTACGGGCGGCGCGGAAGCAGGCAACGGCGGATTTGCCGAAGTCTCCGGCAAGCAGACGCTGGCCTTTGATGGCACCGCCAACCTGAGCGCGCCGCGCGGCAGCGCGGGCACTTTGCTGCTTGATCCGCTGAACATCATTGTTGGCGCTGCGGGGCCGGCCACTTATACCGACGTCAGCACTTTCGGCGCTCAGGCCGGCACGACACAAACGGTTTCGACGGCCACTCTCAATGGCGTCGCCGGCAACATCACCCTGCAGGCCACCAATGACATCACGCTGAGCACGCCGTTTACCGTGGCTGCGGGCAAGAGCATCAGCTTTGAAGCCAACAATGACATCAACATAACCGCCGGCAACACCCTGGCCACCTCGGGCGGCGGCGCCATCAACCTCAAAGCCAATGCGGATGGGCTGGGCGGTGGCAATCTGGCGCTGGGCGCAGCCCTTACCTCGCAAGGTGGCGCCATTACCCTGTCGGGAACCAACATCACGGGAACGGCCGCCGGAACCGTCACTTCCACAGGCGCGAACAACACGAATGGCGGAGCGGTCAGCATCACCGCGACCGGCACCGTCAATCTGGCGGGCGCCGTCACGTCCACAGGCGGGGCAGCGACAGGCACGAATATTGGGCGCACGGCAGGAGCGGTGAACATCACGGGGGGGGGCGTGACGCTGGCAGGCATCACCGCCAATGGCACAGCCGGCATCACCACGGGCGCCGGTGGCTCGGGTGGGGCGATCACGGTGAACGCGACAGGCGCGCTCAGCAGCAGCGCTGCCATCAGCGCCAACGGCGGCGCGGGAGCGGGAGCCAACCAGGGTGGCGGCAACGCCGGCGCCATCGCTCTGACGTCGGTCGGCGGCGCGACATTTACCAGCATCACAGCCAGCGGCGGCAATGGCGGCACCGGCGCCGCAGCAGGCGGCAGCGGCGGCACGGTGACTGTGGCCAACAGCGGGAGCGGAAACATCCAGACCGCGGCGCTGAGCGCACAGACCGGTACTGCGGTTGGCGCAGGTGCAGGCAGCACAGCGGGCAGCATTGATGTGACCAACAGCGCAGCGGGCGGCAACGTGACCACTGCCGCTATCACCACCACGGGCGGCACGAAAGCGGCCGGCGGCAACATCAACGTCAGCGCAGCGGGCGCGGGCGTGCTGAGCACAGGCGGAGCGGCCATTGCTGCGACAGGCGGCGCGGGTGTCAACAGCGCAGGGGCCAACGCAGGCAACATCACCCTGAGCGGCGGCACAGTCACCCTCGGGGCCAGCACCTTGACGGCCACAGGTGGGGCGGGCAACGGCACCAGCTTTGCCGGCGGCAGCGGCGGCGCGATCAGCGTGACCAGCAACAGCGGCGGCATGAGCAGCACCGGCGCCGGCGCGATGACGGCCAACGGCGGCGCAGCCTCCGGTACGGCAGCAGCGGGCGGTGCGGCAGGCACCATCAGCGTAACCAACGCGGCGGCCAGCACAGGCACAGTCAGCCTGGCAGGCACCGGCGGGCTCAACGCCCGCACGGGCGCATCGACAGGCACCACAGCGGCCTTGGCCGCGGGCAGCATCACAGTCAACAACAACGCCACGGCGGCAACGGCGACCACCCTGGCCGCGCTGAACACCAGCGGCCAGGCCAACGGAGCCGGCGGGCTGGTCAGCATCACCACGACAGGCACACTGGGTGCGAGCACCGTCGCCACGGGCGCCGGCACGGTTAACGCCCTGAGCACCCTGGATGGGCGCGACGCAGGCAACGTCACGATCAACACGGGCGCAGCGATCACAGCGCTGGGCGCCATCACCGCCAGCGGCAGCGCCGGCGTAGGCACCAACCAAAACGGCGGCGCTGGCGGGCAAGTCAGCGTCACCACAGTCGGCGGCATTACCGGAGCGCCGGCCATGACGGCCAGCGGCGGCGCGGCAGTCGGCACAGGCAACGGCGGCAACGCCGGT
>JAJKJM010000004.1 GCA_021153985.1 Polaromonas sp. | reverse complement strand
GTGTCGGCCCATCCCGAGGTTCGTGCCGCCCTCCTGGAACTCCAGCACAGCTTTCGCAAGCTGCCCGGCCTGGTCGCCGATGGGCGCGACATGGGGACCGTCATATTTCCGGCGGCGCCACTTAAAGTCTTCCTCACGGCCAGCGCCCTTCACCGGGCCGAACGCCGGCATAAGCAGTTGATTTCAAAGGGAAATTCGGCTACAATAGCCGCGATTCAGCAAGATTTAGAGGCACGCGATGCCCGCGATTCGTCGCGACAAGCCGCCCCTTTAAAGCCTGCTGATAACGCCCGCCTCCTGGACAACTCTGATTTATCGATTGAAGAATCGGTAAAACAGGTGGTTGACTGGTGGCAAGGCACCCGGCCCTTCTGACCCCCACGCGCACGCTGCGCTAGGGTCAGCAGGTTCATTAACGTAACCCGCGGCCTTACTCTGCGTCTGGCCGCACAAAACCGCCGCAAGCAGCTATAAAAACAATAGCAGTCCCGCTATTGGAACCCTGTTGTGTGGACTAGGAAAATCAATGTCTGAATCTTTTGCCGATCTATTTAACGAATCGCTCCAGCGCTCTGAAATGCGCACCGGTGAAGTCATCACCGCTGAAGTCGTTCGCATCGACCACAATCACGTCGTTGTCAACGCCGGACTGAAGTCCGAGGCCTATGTGCCGCTCGAAGAATTCAAGAACGACCAGGGCGAACTCGAAGTCCAGGTCGGCGATTTCGTCTCCGTCGCCATCGACTCCGTCGAAAACGGCTATGGCGACACCCTGCTGTCCCGCGACAAGGCCAAGCGCCTGGCTTCGTGGATGAGCCTGGAAAAAGCCCTGGAATCCGGCGAATTCGTCACCGGCCAGACCAGCGGCAAAGTCAAGGGCGGCCTCACCGTCCTCGTCAACGGTATCCGCGCTTTCCTGCCCGGCTCGCTCATCGACACCCGCCCCATCAAGGACTTGTCTCCGTACGAGAACAAGACCATGGAATTCAAGGTTATCAAGCTCGATCGCAAGCGCAACAACGTGGTGCTGAGCCGCCGCGCCGTGGTCGAAGCCAGCATGGGCGAAGAACGCGCCAAGCTGATGGAAACCCTGAAGGAAGGCACTGCCGTCAAGGGCGTCGTCAAGAACATCACCGAATACGGTGCGTTCGTTGACCTCGGCGGCATCGACGGCCTGTTGCACATCACCGACATGGCATGGCGCCGCGTGCGTCACCCAAGCGAAGTGGTGACGGCTGGCCAGGAAATCGTTGCCAAGATCCTGAAGTTCGACACCGAAAAGAACCGTGTTTCGCTGGGTCTGAAGCAGATGGGCGACGACCCATGGATGGGCGTGAACCGCCGCTATCCGCAAGGCACGCGCCTGTTCGGCAAGATCACCAACATCGCCGACTACGGCGCGTTCGTTGAACTCGAACCCGGCATCGAAGGCCTGGTCCACGTGTCCGAAATGGACTGGACCAACAAGAACGTGGCACCGAGCAAGCTCGTGGCGCTGGGCGACGAAGTTGAAGTCATGGTCCTCGAGATCGACGAAGACAAGCGCCGCATCAGCCTGGGCATGAAGCAGTGCAAGGCCAACCCATGGCAGGAATTCGCACAGGAAACCAAGCGCGGCGACCGCGTCAAGGGCCCGATCAAGTCGATCACCGACTTCGGCGTCTTCGTGGGCCTGGCTGCCGGTATCGACGGCCTGGTGCACCTGTCCGACCTCTCGTGGAATGAGCCTGGCGAAGCCGCCGTGCGCAACTACAAAAAGGGCCAGGAAGTCGAAGCAATCGTGCTGGCTGTCGACGTCGATCGCGAACGCATCTCCCTGGGCATCAAGCAGCTGGATTCCGATCCGTTCACCACGTTCGTTTCGATCAACGACAAGGGCGCGATCGTGACCGGCAAGGTCAAGACCGTTGACGCCAAGGGCGCCGAAATCGACCTGGGCGAAGACATCATTGGCTACCTGCGTGCCAGCGAAATCAGCCGTGACCGCGTTGAAGACGCGCGCAACGTGCTGAAAGAAGGCGACGAAGTGTCCGCAGTCGTGGTGAACGTGGATCGCAAGACCCGCAACATCCAGTTGTCGGTCAAGGCCAAGGACAACGCTGACCAGCAAGAAGCCATGGCGACCCTGAGCCAGCAGTCTTCACGCGAAAGCGCCGGCCTGACCAACCTTGGCGCCCTGTTGCGCGCCAAGCTGGACAACAACGAGAAGTAAGAAGGCAACCGTGCAGCGGTGTGATGTGCCCTTGGCAGATTGCATCGCTGTACAGCTACTTTTGCACCCATGACCCGAAGCGACCTTGTTGAAGAACTGGCGGCCCGATTCAGCCAGCTGACACACCGCGACGCCGAATATGCCGTCAAGACGATTCTTGATGCCATGAGCGACGCGCTGGTGCGCGGCCACCGGATCGAGATCAGGGGTTTTGGCAGTTTCTCCATCAACCGGCGCCCGCCCCGCATGGGGCGCAACCCGCGCTCCGGCGAAAGCGTGGCCATCCCTGAAAAGCGGGTGCCGCATTTCAAGCCCGGAAAGGCATTGCGCGAAGCCGTCGATGCCCGGACGCAGGAGCTGCTGGCGGTCACGGAACCCAAATAAGGACTTCCTGTTGCCCCCCGGTGGGCTGGCTACAATCGCCAGACCACTACGGGGGATGTTCCAGTGAAATACCTCATGTGGCTGCTTAAGGCAGCCATTTTTTTTACCCTGTTTGCTTTCGCACTGAATAACCAGCAGATGGTTTCGGTGTATTTCTTTTTTGGCACCATGTGGCAAGCGCCTTTGGTGCTGGTGGTTCTGGCTGCCTTCGCCTGCGGGCTGGCGCTCGGCATATTTGTCATGATGCCGCGCTGGTGGAAAAAACGCAAAGCGGCCAGGCACACCTCATCCGGCGGACCTCATACCGTGACTGACGACCCCTCTACGCTCCACCATGGAATTTGACTTCACCTGGGTCTTGCTTGGCTTCCCGATTGCCTTCACCCTGGGCTGGCTGGCATCACGGCTGGACTTGCGCCAGCTTCGCATCGAAAACCGCCAGGCGCCCAAGGCCTATTTCAAGGGCCTGAACTTCCTGCTCAACGAGCAACAAGACCAGGCCATCGATGCCTTTATCGAGGCGGTGCAGAACGACCCCGACACCTCCGAGCTTCATTTCGCCCTGGGCAACCTGTTTCGCCGCCGCGGCGAGTACGAGCGTGCCGTACGTGTGCATGAGCACCTCATGTCGCGCGGCGACCTGACGCAGCCCGAACGCGACCGGGCGCAGCACGCCCTGGCACTCGACTTCCTGAAAGCCGGCCTGCTGGACCGTGCCGAGATCGCCCTGCGCAAACTGGAAGGCACACCGTTCGAGGAAGAAGCACGGCTGGCCCTGCTGTCCATCTACGAACGGTCACGCGATTGGGCCAATGCGACCGAAATCGCCGCGCGGCTGGGCACCTCCAGCCACGGCAGCTTCAGCACCCGGCAGGCGCACTACCTGTGCGAACAGGCTGGCGCCTCCATCGCATCGGGCGACACCGGCAAAGCCTTGAGCGACCTGCGCGAGGCGGTGGCCATGGCACCGGCCGCCGCGCGCCCGCTGATTGATCTGGCCAAGCTGCAAAACCAGCTTGGCAGGTCTGACGACGCCTTGAAGACGCTTCGCAAGCTCGAAGAACTGGCCCCCCAGGGTTTACCGCTGGCAGCGGGCCTGCTTGCCAACATCGCGCAAGTCAGCGGCCAGAAAACAGCCGCACTCGAGTTGCTCAAAACCAGCTATGCCAACACGCCTTCGATCGACGTGGTCGAAGCCATTGTCAAACTGGAAGAAGACCCCGCATCCGCACGTCAGTGGTATGCCAGGCATATGGAGCGCCAGGCGTCTCTTGTCGCCACCGGCAAATGGATAGAAGGCGAACAGCTGCAGGACGAGCATCATCACGCGCTGGTGCAGCGTGCGTTGAGCCAGGCGACCAAGCCGCTGATGCGCTACCGCTGCGCGGCGTGCGGTTTTGAAGCCACCCAGCACTTCTGGCACTGCCCAGGGTGCCAGGCCTGGGACAGCTACCCAACGCGTCGCATTGAAGAGCTCTAGAAAAATACAAGACAGATGAGTATGCAATTGACTCCCGAAAAGATTTCCAAAGCTCGCGTCCTGGTCGTCGGCGACGCCATGCTGGACCGTTATTGGTACGGCGCCGTGGACCGCATTTCGCCCGAGGCGCCTGTACCCGTCGTACGCGTCACGCGCACCGAAGAGCGCATAGGCGCCGCCGCCAACGTGGCCTACAACATCGTCACGCTGGGAGCACAGGCCTCTTTGCTGACCGTGGTGGGCGACGACGAAGCCAGCCACCAGCTGGAAGCGCTGGTTGCCAAAACCGGCATTGCGCCCTACTTCGGCCGTGATGCCCAGCTCAAGACGACAGTGAAACTGCGCGTCATCGGCCGCCAGCAGCAACTCATTCGCCTTGATTTTGAAAACACGCCTGAAAACGAAGTGCTGGCCTCCCAGTCGGCCACGTTTGAAAAGCTGCACCTGCAGCATGACGCCGTGCTGTTCTCCGACTACGGCAAGGGCGGCCTTGCGCACATCGTTTTGATGATTGCCCAGGCGCGTGCTGCGGGCAAAGTGGTGCTGGTCGATCCCAAGGGTTCGGACTACGCGCGCTACAAAAATGCCAGCGTCATCACGCCCAACCGCGCGGAGCTCGAACACGTGATCGGCACCTGGGGCAGCGAAGCCGAACTGCGGACCAAGGCCCACAACCTGCGCACATCGCTGAACCTCGACGCCCTGCTGCTCACCCGCAGCGAAGAAGGCATGACGCTGTTTGACGCCGAAGGCGAGTTGAACGTGCCCGCCGTTGCCCGTGAAGTGTTTGATGTCACCGGCGCCGGTGACACCGTGATCGCGACCCTGGCCGCCATGACCGCTACCGGCATGAGCCTGCGCGACGCCGTACCCATCGCCAACCGCGCGGGCGGCATTGTCGTGGGCAAGTTCGGCACCGCCACCGTCAATTACGGCGAACTGTTCGCCGCGCACTGAGCCATAGCGCATCACCGTGCAAGTCAAGGATCCATCATGAAAATCGTAGTCACCGGCGCAGCCGGCTTCATCGGCAGCAACCTCATCAAGGGCCTCAACGCCCGCGGCATTGACGACATCATCGCCGTCGATGACCTCACCCATGGCGACAAATTCCGCAACCTGGCCGACCTGAAGATCGCCGACTACGTGGACGCCGATGACTTCTACGACCTCTTTGCCGAAGGCGCCTACGGCCAGGTCGAAGCCATCTTCCACGAAGGCGCCTGCAGCGACACCATGGAGCTTGACGGCAAGTACATGATGGACAACAACTACACGCTGTCCTGTGAGCTCTTCCATGCCTGCCAGGACCAGGGCACACGCCTGCTGTATGCCTCGTCGGCGGCGACTTACGGCGGCTCGGATACATTCCGCGAATCACCTGAATTCGAGAAGCCGCTGAATGTCTACGGCTACTCCAAGCTGTTGTTTGACCAGCGCCTGCGGCGCGAACTTGGCGCCAAATTTGAAGGCGCCGGCACACAGGTGGCCGGCTTTCGGTATTTCAATGTCTACGGCCCACGCGAGCAACACAAAGGCCGCATGGCCAGCGTCGCCTTCCACCAGTTCAATCAGTTTCAGGCAGAAGGCAAGGTCAAGCTGTTTGGCGAATACGGTGGCTATGGCCCCGGCGGGCAAATGCGCGACTTCGTCTTCATCGACGACGTGGTCGCCGTCAACCTCTGGTTTTTCGACAACCCCAAGCAATCGGGCATCTTCAATCTCGGCACCGGCAAGGCCCAGCCCTTCAACGATGTGGCACTGGCCGTGGTGAATACCTTGCGCAAGGGCAAGAATGCCGCGGCCCTGAGCCTTGAGGACGCCGCGCGCGGCGGCCTGATCGATTACATCGACTTCCCGCCAGCGCTGGTGGGCAAGTACCAGAGCTACACCCAGGCCGACCTCAGCGCCCTGCGCGCCGCCGGTTGCGACCACGTCTTTGCCGATGTGCAAACGGGTGTGACGGCCTATATGCAGTGGCTGAACAGCACCAAGGGCTGAGGCCCTAGGGTTTTCCTGCGCCAAACACTCCGCCGGGGGTCAACCCCACCTGAAGCGAGCCGTTATGAACATGGGCGTCCTTATTCAAAAGGATGGGTCACGCGCTTCATCTGCTTCAGTTCAGTTCAGTTCAGTTCAATCCAATCCAATCCCAATCATTGAGGAGTCTTCTCATGTTCAAAAAATTGCTGGCACTTTTTGCCGCCCTGTACATGACGGCGGCATTTGCCGCTGTTGATGTCAACAAGGCCACGGCCGCCGAGCTCGACGGCATCAAGGGTATCGGCCCCGCCATTTCGGGCAAGATCATCGAAGAGCGCAAAAAAGGCAGCTTCAAGGACTGGACCGACTTTGTCGACCGGGTCAAAGGCGTCGGTGAAGGCAATGCCGCCAAGTTCTCTGCTGAAGGCCTGACGGTAGGCGGCTCCAGCTTCAAGGGCGTGGCCGCATCGCCAACGGCCAAGAAGGACGACAAGCCCGCCGCAGCCGCCAAGAAGGAAGAAAAGCCTGCAGCCAAGGCTGAAGAGAAAAAGGCTGAAGCCAAACCAGCCGCTACACCCGTAGCCGCAGCACCTGCAGCCGCTCCTGCAGCAGCCAAAGAAGAAAAGAAGGACCCCAAGGCAGAAGCCAAGGCCAAAAAAGAAGCCGACAAACAAGCCAAGGCTGACGAGAAGAAGAAAAAGGCTGACGAAGCCAAAGCCAAAGCAGATGCTGAAAAGGCCGCCAAAGCCGATGCCAAGAAGGCCAAGGACGCCAAACCGGCCGCCAAGGATGAGAAGAAAGACGCCAAGGCAGATGCTGCCAAGCCAGCCGCCAGCGCTGCCAAAAAATAAGGGCTACCCCCTTGTCCAACAAAACCCGCCAGAAGGCGGGTTTTTTTATGCCTGCCGGAATTTTCTTAGGTGTTTTAGTGCTGTAGCCCAATCAATACATGGGCTATCCGCTATCAAAAATATAGCATCACACCAATGCGATCAGGTCCGTCACCCCGACTGCACCACCCGCCTGCGTCAGCAGCGTGGTGGCTTGGCCCCTGTGATGGGTCTGGTGGTTGAAAAAATGCGTGATCGCCATCCAGGCGGCATGTTCGCGCTGCAAACCTTTTGAATTTGCATAGTGCATGGTGAGTTGCGGATAGGCCTCCGGCATGTCGGCGGCCCATTGCTCAATCGCCTCGTCAAGCTGCGCGCGTTTGGCTTTCAGCGCGGCCCAGTCCTCAAACAGCACCATGTCCAGCGTGTAGGCCTCAGGCATGTCCAGTACTTCGACGCCCAGCGATGGGAAAGGCATGCCGTTGTCAACGCCGCACTTCGCAAAGCGCCTGAGCCAGGCCTGGTCAGCCACCACCAGGTGATTGAGCGTGCGATGGAGGGAGCCGAAAAATGCGCCGCGATCCTGCTTGCGCGCCTCGTCCGTCAATGCATCGCAGGCTTCGTACAGCTTGCCGTTCATCCAGCCGTTGTAGCGGGCCAGAAAACGGTAGTTACCTGCAAACCCATCGCTCATGAAATGCTCCTGAATTAATAGCTGAAAGCCCATGCTGTGTCTGGGCTAGGCCGTGTTTTCATCAAAACGTTTGGCTTACCCCCCACCCGTGTGCCGCACGCTGCCCACGCCGCATTTTGCATCTGCTTTCACCTCCGGTTTCCGGCCAGGCATTCAACAGCTACGATAAGTTCCACCATGAAAGAACGCCTCTTTCTGCGCCTTGCCGACGACACCACCTGCGGCCCGGAGACGACGGTGCCCAGCGGCACCCTGACAAGTTTTGCGGTGGCCGGGCCGCTGCGCGGCCATGTCTCCCAGATCCTCTGGTGCCGCGAAACCCTGCCAGACGGCGAAACATTGACGGAGCGGGTGCTGCCGGACGGCGCCGTGCGGCTGATGTTTGATTTTGGCGATGTGCCCTCCGCAGGCACTGCCCGTAAATCATCGGGCCCGGCCATGCGCGTCGCGGGCGCATCGGCCGCGCCCACCCTGCTGCAGCTCAGCGGCCGCCTGGAGGGCGTATCGGTCGCATTGCACCCAGGCGCGGCCGCCGCCGTGCTGGGCATGCCTGCCGGCGAGATCGAAAACAGCGCCGTCTCGCTGGACGCGCTGTGGGGCGCAGAAGCTGGCGCCTTGATCGAACAGATGGCCAACACCACGGATGACGCTACCCGGGTCGCGCTTTTAACGGCCACGCTGCAACGGCGAACCTCAAGCGAGGCAACACTCAACCAGCAAAGAGCCGGCCATGCCGCGCGTCTGGTGGTGCGCGCAGGCGGGCGCCTTTTGCTCCGGCAGGCTGCGGATGCCGTCAATGTGGGCGAGCGACGCCTGCAGCAGTTGTTTTTTGAACATGTGGGCGTGTCGTTTCGCGCCTGGAGCCGGCTGTCGCGGCTTCACGCCTGCCTGCGCCTGGTCCGGCAGCAACCGGCTCCTGCCTGGGCTGACGTGGCAGCCGACGCGGGCTTTTACGACCAGGCGCACCTGGCCAACGAATTCCGGGCGCTGTGCGGGTTGTCGCCCACCCTGTTCCTGCAGCGCAGCGCGCCGGGCATTGCGCAATCTTCCAAGACAGGCCATTGACGCGCGGGTATCTTGGGCTCTTCAATGAAGCAGACAAGGAAAAACGGCTCATGGATCAAAAGCAAAACAGCAAATACAACGCGCCCTCGCTCAAAGGGTGCGTGGCAGTCGTCACCGGGGCCAGCAGGGGCGCGGGACGGGGCATTGCGATGGAACTGGGCGCTGCGGGCGCGACCGTGTATGTCACGGGGCGCAGCACACGCGGACACCCGGCAGAGGGTTACGACAGTCTGCTGGCACTGTCCAAATTGCCCGCCGTGCCCGGCACCATCGACGACACGGCCAACGAGGTGAGCCGCCTGGGCGGCAAAGGCATCGCCGTGCCGTGCGACCACACCCGGGAAGAAGATGTCGCACGCCTCTTCGCGCGGGTGCAAAAGGAGCAAGGCCGGCTTGACCTGCTCGTCAACAACGCCTGGGGCGGGCATGAGAGCTTTGACGGTGTGTTTGACGCCCCGTTCTGGGAACATCCGCTGAAACACTGGGACACCATGTTCGACCACGGGGTGCGCAACCATCTGCTGTCCAGCCGCCAGGCCATGCCCCTCATGCTCGGCCAAGGTAAGGGACTGCTGGTCACCACCACTTTCTGGGACCGTGGACGCTACCTCAAGGGCAATCTTTTCTATGACCTGGCCAAGGCCTCAATCACTCGGCTGGCCTTTGGCATGGCAGAAGAACTGCGGCCGCATGGTATCGCTTCAGTGGCCGTATCACCGGGATGGATGCGCACCGAATTCGTTTTGACCGGCCATCAGACCGACGAAGACCATTGGCAAGAACGGCCCGCGCTTTCCCGCACCGAATCGCCGCGCTATCTGGGCCGGGCCGTGGCGGCGCTGGCGGCTGATCCACAGGTGATGGAAAAAAGCGGCGATGTTCACCTCGTTGCCCACTTGGCCCGTGAATATGCCTTCACAGACATCGATGGACGGCACGTCGAAGCCTTCGAGATGTAACCCTGCGTCCTGTCTTCAATCTGCGTAAATCTGCGTAATCTGTGGATGTATCTTTATCCGCAGACCCAAGCAGGGCATCCGCAGGCCTTTAAGCATCAAATTACCCTCTAGCCCTTATAGATCGTGAAGTTACCGCTATATATTCAATAGCAATCGGCTACGGATCAGACTTTGCCGAAGCCGCCACCACCAGGTGTGTGGATTTCAAACACATCACCCGGCTGCATATCAGCCTGCCCGATGTGGTCCAGTGCTTCGACCTGCCCTTGCGCACGCACCACAAGGTTGCGCCCCACCTGCCCGGGCTCCCCACCCGCCATGCCGAAGGCGCCGTGCTTGCGGCCATTCGACAAAATGCTCGCCGTCATGGCCTCGAGGAAACGCACGCGGCGCACACCGCCGTTGCCGCCGTGCCAGCGGCCGGCACCACCCGATCCTTCACGAATCTCATAACTCTCCAACCGCACCGGGAAGCGGAACTCCAGCACTTCCGGATCGGTCAACCGCGAGTTGGTCATGTGCGTCTGCACCACCGACGTGCCGTCAAACCCCGACACCAGCTTGCCGGTTTCATCCAGCTTGCCGCCGGCGCCCGAACCACCCGAGATGGTTTCATAGTACTGGTGGCGCGCGTTGCCGAAGGTGAAGTTGTTCATGGTGCACTGGCTGGCCGCCATCACACCCAGCGCGCCATACAGCGTGTTGGTGATGCAGGTCGAAGTTTCGACATTGCCGGCCACCACCGATGCCGGCGGATTCGGGTTGAGCATGGAGCCCGGCGGGATGATGACCTTGAGCGGCTTGAGGCAACCCGCGTTCAGCGGAATGTCGTCGTCCACCAGCGTGCGGAACACATACAGCACCGCCGCCATGCACACCGCCGTCGGCGCGTTAAAGTTGTTGGTCTGCTGCGGTGAGGTGCCGGCGAAGTCGATCTCGGCGCTGCGGTTCTTCGCATCGACGCGAATCGCCACCTTGATCTGCGCGCCGTTGTCCAGCGGCAGCGTGAACTCGCCGTCTTTGAGGCGCGTAATCACGCGGCGCACCGATTCCTCGGCGTTGTCCTGCACATGGCGCATATAGGCCAGCACCACCTCCAGGCTGAACTGCTCGACCATCTTGCGCAGTTCCTGCACGCCTTTTTCATTGGCGGCAATCTGCGCCTTGAGGTCAGCCATGTTCTGCTGCGGGTTGCGGCTCGGGTACTTGCCGCTTTTCAGCAGCGCAATCATCTCGGCTTCACGCAGCACGCCGCGCTCCACCAGCTTGACGTTGTTGATCTGCACGCCCTCTTCCTCAATCAGCGTCGAGAACGGCGGCATGGAGCCCGGCGTAATGCCGCCAATGTCGGCATGATGCCCACGCGAGCCTACATAAAACGTCGGCTGCGTGGAGGTGCCCAGATACACCGGCGTGATCACCGTGATGTCAGGCAAGTGCGTACCGCCATGGTACGGATCATTCAGCACATACACATCGCCCGGCTGCATGCTGCCGGTGTTCTCCCGGATCACCGTCTTGATGCTTTCACCCATGGAGCCCAGGTGCACCGGCATGTGCGGCGCGTTGGCGATCAGGTTGCCTTCGGTATCAAAGAGCGCGCAACTGAAGTCCAGGCGCTCCTTGATGTTGACGGAATATGCCGTGTTCTGCAGCTGCAGGCCCATCTGCTCGGCAATGTTCATGAAGAGGTTGTTGAACACCTCCAGCAGCACCGGGTCGACCGTGGTGCCTGCCGCGAAGGTGACGGCGCGCTCGGCGCGGCGGTCCAGCACCAGGTGGTCCAGTGCGGTCAGCGCGGCCTCCCAGCCGGGTTCGACCACCGTGGTGGCGTTCTTCTCGGCAATGATGGCCGGGCCCGAGATGATGTCGCCGGGCCGCAAATCTTCGCGCACGACCAGCGCGGCGTCGTGCCACTGGCCGCCTGAATACATGCGCACCGTTTCGCGCCGCGGCACTTCGCGTGGCTCATGCGTCGTGTGGCGCGGCTCGGCCGGTGCATCGCCCGCCACCACTGCCTCGACCGACACCGCCTCGACCACCAGGCCCTTGCCCTGCATCAGGAAGGCAAAGCGCTGGCGGTAAGCGGCCTCAAAGCCGGCCTCGATCTGGTCCAGCGTGCCGAAAGGAACAATCAGCGCGGAGTCGCTGCCTTCATAACGCACATGCACACGCTGGTGCGTGGTGATGTTGCCGGTGCTGACCTGCTGGCGCTGCAGCTCGGCCTCAGCATGGCTGGCCAGTTCCTTGAGCTTGCCGGCGATCTCGGGCAGTGCCGCATCAGAAAGCTTGAGCTCCACCGCCTGCTCACGAATCACGTTCTGATCGGCCAGGCCCATGCCGTAGGCGCTGAGCACGCCCGCCAGCGGATGCACAAACACCTTGGTCATGCCCAGCGCATCGGCCACCAGGCAGGCATGCTGCCCGCCGGCGCCGCCAAAGCATTGCAGCGTGTAGCGCGTCACGTCATAGCCGCGCGCGACGGAGATTTTCTTGATGGCATTGGCCATCTGCTGCACCGCAATGTTGATAAAGCCTTCAGCCACCACCTCGGCGCTGCGGCCGGTCTGGCCGGCCAGCTCGTTGAACTGCGTTTCAACCGCTTCATAGCTCAGCGGCTCATCGGCGTTGGGGCCGAACACTTTCGGAAAGTAACGTGGCTGCACTTTCCCGACCATCACATTGGCGTCTGTCACCGCCAACCGCCCGCCGCGCCGGTAGCTGGCCGGGCCGGGGTTGGCGCCCGCGCTCTGCGGGCCGACGCGGAAGCGCTCGCCGTCAAACTTGAGGATGGAACCGCCGCCCGCCGCCACGGTGTGGATGCTCATCATGGGCGCGCGCATGCGCACACCGGCCACCTGGGTTTCAAACTCGCGCTCGAACTCGCCAGCGTAATGCGACACGTCGGTCGAGGTGCCGCCCATGTCAAAGCCGATGACCTTTGCATGGCCGGCAATCGCCGCCGTGCGGGCCATGCCCACGATGCCGCCCGCCGGGCCAGAGAGGATGGCGTCTTTGCCCTGGAACACATGCGCGTCAGTCAGGCCACCTGAAGACTGCATGAAGAAGAGCCGCACGCCCGGCATCTCGCTGGCCACCTGTTCCACATAGCGGCGCAGGATGGGCGAGAGATAGGCGTCCACCACCGTGGTGTCGCCACGGCTCACAAACTTCATCATCGGGCTGGTTTCATGCGAAGTGCTGATCTGCGTGAAACCCACTTCAGCCGCAATGCGCTTGGCGGACTTTTCATGCGCCGTGAACCGGTAGCCATGCATAAAAACAATCGCAAGGCTTCGCAGCCCTTTCTGGTATTGGGCCAGCAGCTCCTTCTTTAATAGCACTTCGTCCAGCGCCTGAAGCACCTCGCCTTGTGCGCCCACACGTTCCTGGGCTTCGACGACCGCACTGTAAAGCAGCTCGGGCAGCACAATGTTGCGGTCAAACAGCCGCGGCCGGTTTTGGTAAGCGATACGCAGCGCATCGCGAAAGCCGCGTGTGGTCACCAGCAATGTGGGCTCGCCTTTGCGTTCCAGCAGCGCGTTGGTGGCCACGGTGGTGCCCATCTTCACGCAGTCCACCACATCGGCGCGGATCGGCTCGCCGGCCTTCAGGCCCAGCAGGTGGCGTATGCCGGCCACCGCGGCATCGCGGTACTGCTCGGGGTTTTCCGACAACAGCTTGTGCGTGATGAGCGAGCCGTCGGGCTTCTTGGCCACGATGTCGGTGAATGTGCCGCCGCGGTCTATCCAGAATTGCCAGCGTCCGCTGCCCGTGCCGCCCGTGTTCGATGAGTTGGTTTGTGTCATGTTTTTGCTACTGTTGCCTGAAGAATACCGGCAAATCGGCCTGGCGGGCCCTGCCGGGGTGATTGACTGTTTTTGAGGGGTTGATTGCCCGCTTATTGCGGCATGTAGTAAGGCACAAAGATATCGTTCGCTTCGTTGCCTACCGACCGTATCCACTCGCGCGAGAACTTCTCGCCCATGCGCTTGATCTCCTGGTCCAGCTCGGGCGAAATGCGCTCGATTTTTACGCCATTGGCGCGCAGCTCCTCGGTGGCACTGGTGGCCAGCGCCTGGCTGGCTTGCCAGCCGCGAACTTCCGCCTCGCCCGCCGCCTTGAGCACAGCGGTGCGCGCCTCGGGCCTGAGGGCCTCAAAAGCCTTGCTGCTGACAAACACCACATTCTTGGGAAACCAGGCATTGATCTCGTAGTAGTACTTGATGGGCCCCCACACCTTGTTTTCAACGCCCGTCAATGCCGAGGTGATCATGTTGTCCATGCGCCCATCGGCCAGCGCCTTGCCCACATCCACCATCGCCACATCCACAGGCTTGGCACCCAGCATTTCTGCGATACGCATGGTGGTCTGGTTGTAGGTGCGCATTTGCGTGCCCTTGAAGTCGGCCAGCCCACGTACCGGCTTGCTTGAATGCAGGCCCTGCGGCGGCCAGGGCACGGCATAGAGCAGCTTCATGCCGCGCGCGGCGAAATGCTTTTCAAGCCCGGGGCGTTGCAGCTTCCAGAGTCGCTGGGCGTCCTTGTAGGAACTCACCACAAAAGGAATGGAATCGGCGCCGGCCAGCGGGATGTCTTTCACCATGCTGGTCATGATGGTCTCACCCGCCTCGGCTTTGCCCTGCTGCACCGCCTGGCTGATCTCGTTCAGCTTGGCCAGCGTGTTGTTGGGATGCACCTCGATCACCAGCTTGCCCCCGGTGCCCTGCTCCACCTCCCGCGCAAATTGCTGGATGTTTTGCGTGTGGAAGGACTCCGCGCGGTAGCCGGTGGCCAGTTTCCAGGTCGCCTGGGCCATGACGGCAGAGGCGTGACCCAGCGAAACCGCGCACAGGGCGGATATCAAAAGCTTTTTCATGGGAACTCCTGAAAAGGAAGCGGCTGCCTGCGTGGGACTACATATGGCGCGGCAGCCACAGCACCACATCGGGGAAAAAGTAGGTGATCAATACTGCGGCAATCATGAGAAAGAACAAGGGCAGCGCCGTGCGGGCAATCCAGGTGACCTCGCGCTTTGTCAGGCCCTGGATGACAAACAGGTTGAAGCCGACCGGCGGTGTGATCTGCGCCATCTCGACCACCAGGACGATGAAGATACCGAACCAGATCAGGTCGAACCCGGCGGCCTCCACCGTCGGCAGCAACACGGCAATGGTCAGCACGACCACCGAGATGCCGTCGAGAAAACAGCCCAGGACAATAAAGAAGGCAATCAACCCCAGCATCAGCATGAAGGGCGAAAGATGCAGTGCGCCTATGAATTCAGCCAGGTGCCGCGGCAGCCCGATGAAGCCCATGGACAGGGTCAGGAAAGCCGCACCGGCGAGGATCAGGCCGATCATGCAGTAGATGCGGCAGGCGGCGACCAGCCCTTCCTTGAACTTGCTCCAGTTCAGCGAGCCTTCAATGGCGGCCAGCACGAGCGAGCCGGCGACCCCCAGCGCAGCGGCTTCGGTGGCGGTGGCGATACCGCTGTAAATGCCGCCGAGCACCACCACAATCAGCGACACCACCGGAATCAGGTGGCGCGACGCATAAATCTTCTCGCCGAAACTCATGGCCACGTCAGCCGCCGGCACCTTGTCCTTGTTGAGCAAGGCCCAGACCACGATGTAGCCCATGAACAGCGCAGCCAGCATCAGGCCTGGAATCACGCCGGCCAGGAACAGCTTGGCGATCGATACATTGGCGGCCACGCCGTACACGATCATGATGATGGACGGTGGGATCAACAAACCCAGCGTGCCCGCGCCGGCCAGTGTGCCGACAGAAATGTCGTCGGGATAGCCGCGTTTCTTGAGCTCAGGCAAGGTGATCTTGCCAATGGTGGCGCAGGTGGCTGCCGATGAGCCCGAGATGGCGGCGAAGATGGTGCAACCCACCACATTGATATGCAGCAACCGGCCGGGCAGCCGGTCCAGCCAGGGGGCAAGGCCTTTGAACATGCTGTCAGACAGCTTGCTGCGAAAAAGGATTTCACCCATCCACAAAAAAAGCGGAAGGGCCGTCAATGTCCAGCTGGACGTGGAGCCCCAGATGGTCAGCACCATGCTGTCCCCCACCGGGCGCTGGGTCAGCAGTTCCATTCCCAGCAGGGCTACCGCCAGCAGCGACAGCCCTATCCACAAGCCCGATCCCAGCGCCACCAGGAGCAGCACGATCAATCCGAACGCAATGACGATGTCCATTTTTTTCTTTCCAGGGCTTATTCAATATGGGCGGTTTCAGTGGAGGCGGCAATGAAGCTGCCACCGCGCCAGCGCTCGACCAGGGCTTGTACAAAAGACAAGGCAAAGCCGACACAGCCCAGCGCCATGGCAAGCTGCGGAATCCAGAGCGGGGACGCGTCGGCCGCCGGCGAGGTGTCATGGGTGCTGTAAGACACCCAGACCAGCCGTACCGCGTACCACGCCACATAGGCCGTCAACGCCAGCCCGGCGCCCAGGCACCACCACTCCAGAATGCCGCGCACCCTGGAAGAAACGCGTTCAAGCAACAACGTCACACGGATGTGGTCGCCATGCTGCAGCGTGCCGGGCAGCGCCAAAAACAGGGCCGCGGCAATCGCATACCCGGCGTAACCGTCGAGACCGGGAATATCCCAGTTCGCTTCGCGCGCCAGCACACCCAGCATGACGGTGCCAAAGGCAGCCAGCATGGCCACGCAGGACAAGCCCATCAGCAGTTTGTAAAAATTCTGGACGAGTTTGCCCATCGCGTGCTCCTGCATCGATTAAAAAAGGGAATAAGCGCGGCGGGCCTTTTGCCAACGGGTCTGCCTGCCGCAAACCCACCCGCCGCAAAAATCGCTTACTTCTTGCGGTAAGCGTCGATCACAGCCTGGCCTTCAGGGCCTGCGGTCTTCAGCCACTCCGCCGTCATGGTGTCGCCGATAGCGGCGAGCTCTTTCTTCACACTGTCCGAAGGCGCGCTGATGGTCATGCCCTTGGCGGCAAGTTCTTTCATGTACTCGCCATCGAGCTTTTCGCTGGTGGCCCAGCCGCGCTGTTCAGCGGCCTCGGCGGCCTTGAGCAAGGCGTCCTGCGTGGGTTTGTCCAGCGCATCGAAGGCTTTCTGGCTCACGACCGTCGCGTTGCGCGGCAGCCAGGCACTGACAGGGTAGAAGTACTTGACCTGTTCATGCAACTTGCTCTCCACGCCGCTGGCGCTGGATGTCAAAAAGTTCTGCACACCACCGGTCGCCAAAGCCTGGCCCAGTTCAGCCAGCTGGATGGTCACCGGCTGGGCCTTGAGGAGCTGGGCGATACGCGTGGTCGCCGGGTTGTAGGCGCGCATCTTGGTGCCGGCAAAGTCGGCCGGCGTGCTGATCGGCTTGATCGAATACAGCGACTGGCCAGGCCATGGCACGGTAAACAGGACCTTGATGCCCTGCGACGCCAGCAGCTTGTCGTGCGCGGGCTTGGCAGCCAGATACAGGCGTTTCGCATCGCCGTAGCTGGTGGCCAGAAAGGGAACGGAGTCGACGCCGAACAGCGGGTTCTCGTTGGCGGCGCCGGACAGGATGAACTCTGCTGCCTGCACTTGGCCGGTCTGCACCGCGCGCTTGATCTCGTTGGCCTTATAGAGCGAGCCACCCGCGTGCAAGGTGATCTTGAGTTTGCCGCCGGTGAGCTGGTTCACCTCGTTGGCGAACTGCTGCACGTTCTGCGTCTGGAAGCTGTTGGCGCTGTAGCCGGTGGGCAAGTCCCATTTTGTCTGGGCTTGGGCAAGCCCTGTACAGGCAAGCGCCAAACCGCAAATAAGTGTCTTCATGAAAACTCCTTTTAGAAACTGGCAAGCTGGTGGTTCAAAAGATCGGTGATCAGCATCGCACCCGGCGCGTGGGTAATGCAGAACTCGGGACGCGCCTGCATGATGGCCGCCTGCGGCGTGACACCGCAGGCCCAGAACACTGGGATCTCGCCGGGCAGCACCTCGACGGCATCGCCGTAGTCGGGCTTGGCGAGGTCGGCAATTCCGATCTGCCCCGGGTCGCCGATATGCACCGGCGCGCCATGCACATCAGGGAAACGCGAGGTGATCTGGACGGCGCGGATCGCATCGGCCGCCTTGAACGGCCGCATGGTGACCACCATGGGCCCGTGGAAAGGGCCCGCAGGTTCGGTGGCGGTCGTCGTGCGGTACATCGGGACATTGCTGCCCTGGTCGATATGCCGGATGCGCAAGCCCGCTTCCTGCAGGGCCTGCTCAAAGGAAAACGAGCAACCGAGGACGAACGTCACCATGTCTTCGCGCCACAGCGCGCTGATGTCGACGGGCTCATCGGCCAGTTCGCCATGGCGCCATACGCGGTAGCGCGGCAGGTCGGTGCGGATGTCGATGCCGGCGCCCAGCGCCGGCAGGTCCGCATGGCCCGGCTCTGATACCGCGAGCACCGGACAGGGTTTCGGGTTGCGCTGGCAATAGCGCAGGAAATCACCGGCTTCAGCGGCCGGAAGTATGACCACGTTTCCCTGCACGTGGCCCTTGGCCAGGCCGCTCGTCTGTGAAGTCCAGCGGCCATTGCGGATGACGCCGCGCACGTGCGCGGCATTGTCGATGCCGCCTGCGCCGAAAACCGAGAGTGCCGATTCAGTCGATGTGCTCACCAGAAAATTCCCCGTTTGCATATGTCACTTTCATGACGATGGGCGAATTGTGTGAGCGCCGCCGGCCTTCAGCAAATTCAAAATTTTTCGCTTATGTCATCGATTTTTTCGATGCTAGGGGTTTACCTTTAGGCGGCTTTTAGGCGGCTTCCAGGCCGCTTCTAGTCAGCCTTTTGACGCCCTTTTGGTGCGCTTTTCCGGTTGCCGGCAAAGGCCACCGCCGATTGCACAACCGTTTCCACCGTCTTGGAACTGGGGTCCGTGCGGTAACTGGCGTGGATAGGCAGGGACTGCAGTTTGGCGTCGCAGGTCAAGGGTTTCAGTCGGGCAAAACCCGTCAGCCGCTCAACCGCCGCACGCGGCAGCAGGGCTACACCAAACCCGCCCTGCACCAGCTGCACCATGGCGGAAATCGAGGAAATCGCATGCACCTTTTTGGGCTCCATGCGGTGCGCCCTGAACAGGTCGAGCAAGGTGACATGCGGCTGCGAGCCTTTCTGGAAGGTCAGCAATTCCATGCCGGCAAGTTCGTCAAGCTTGTAGTTTCTTTTTTTATGCAGGTCCGGATGGCCGACAAACACCATGTCCATGGCCGGAAGCGCATGGTTTCGAACGCCTTCGGCCGAGGCAGGCAGCACCGCAAAAACCAGGTCGAGCGTGCCGCGTTGCATCTGGTCAATCAGGATGGGTGTGGTTTCAACGGTCAGTTCCAGTTCCAGGCCGGGATAGTCGGCGCGCAGTTTTTCCAGCCACGGGATCAGCCAGGAGTGCAGCACCGATTCGATGGCGCCTATGCGCATCGACACCGCCATGGCCTGCCCTGATCCCATTTCAGCTTTCACCTCGCGCTGCAGCGCCAGCAGTTTCTCCGCGTACTGCAGGAAGCGCATGCCCGCGCCCGTCAGCTTGAACTGCTTGTCACGCCGGTCCAGCAGCAGGACGCCCAGTTCGTCTTCGAGCGTGGCGATGCGGCTGGACATGGCCGACTGCGTGAGGTAGAGCTTGTCGGCGGCGCGCGAGATGCTTTTGAGCGAGGCCACCCAGTAAAAGGCTTCAACAAAACGCAGGTTCATGGCTGGCCTCAGGGTCGCGAAACGGGTGGGGGCCGGTTTTCGGGGTATGCCCGGTGAACTGGCGCGGGATTTGCGTCTATCCTATTACGACTTATCAATTCCTTGTTCTGCCTTTTGCCCTGGAGCCTTTCATGAAATTCAAGATCACCCTGACGGCCGCCGCCCTCGCTTTCGGCGCCAACGCTTTTGCCCAGACCAAATGGGACCTGCCTGCCGCCTACCCGGCCAGCAATTTCCACACGGAGAACCTGACGCAGTTTGCCGCCGATGTCGACAAGGCCAGCGGCGGCAAGCTCAAAATCACCGTGCATGGCAACGCCTCGCTGTTCAAGGCCAATGAAATCAAGCGCGCGGTCCAGGGCGGCCAGGCGCAGATCGGTGAGATCCTGCTGGTCAACTTCGAAAACGAAAACGCGATATTCGGCGTGGACGGCCTGCCCTTCGTGGCCTCCAGTTACGCCTCTGCCCACAAGCTGGCCGAAGCGCAAAAACCGGCGCTGGAAAAGCTGCTGGGCACGCAAGGCATGAAGCTGCTCTACACGGTGGCCTGGCCGCCCCAGGGCATTTACGTCAATAAAGAGATTACCGCGGTGGCCGACATGAAGGGCCTGAAGTGGCGCGCCTACAGCCCGGCCACCAGCAAGATCGCCGAACTGGTCGGCGCGCAGCCCGTCACCGTGCAGGCGGCGGAACTGAGCCAGGCCATGGCGACGGGTGTCGTCAACAGCTATATGAGCTCGGGATCGACCGGCTACGACACCAAGACTTACGAGAGCATCAAGTACTGGTATGACGTGCAGGCCTGGCTGCCCAAGAACGCCGTCATCGTCAACAAAAAATCATTTGACGCGCTGGATGCGCCTACCCAGGCCGCCGTGCTGAAAGCCGCCGCCGACGCGGAAGTGCGCGGCTGGAAAATCAGCGAAGAGAAAAACGAGTTCTACAAAAAAGCACTGGCCGAAAAAGGCATGAAGATCATGGCGCCCTCGCCCAAGCTGGTGGCCGACCTGCGCCAAGTGGGCGGCATCATGAAGGCCGACTGGATCAAACGCGCCGGCCCCGAGGGTGAAGCCCTGCTGTCGGCCTTCGACAAGTCCAACGCGGCGAAGAAGTAAGCATGCGCCGCCTGCTCGATGCGCTGTACGACGGCGCGGCATGGCTCGGGGCGCTGTTCATGATCGGCACGCTGGTATCGGTGCTGGCCGGCGTGCTGGACCGCCAGTTCGCGTGGTCCCTGCGCGGCACCGACATGTATGCCGGCTACTGCATGGCGGCCAGCGGCTTTCTGGCGCTGGCCCACACCCTCAAGAAGGGTGAGCACATCCGCGTCACGCTGATCCTCAACGGCCTGAAAGGCACGGCCCGGCGTGCGCTGGAAATCTGGGCGCTGGCGGCAGCCACCGCGCTGTCGATGCTGTTCGCCTGGTACAGCGTCATGCTGTCGGTCAACTCCTATGCCTATCACGACATCTCGACCGGAAGCGACGCCACGCCGCTGTGGATTCCGCAAATCACCATGGGTGTGGGCGCGGTCATCCTGATGATCGCCTTCATCGACGAGCTGGTGCTGGAGATCCGGGGCCGGCGCGTGCAGGCAGGCAGCGATGAAGCGCTGCACCACGAATAACAACAAAGAACCTTCATGTCCGATCTCGCCATCACTTCGCTGCTGATTCTTTCGCTTTTCCTGATCCTGGGCTCCGGGGTCTGGATCGGCCTCACGCTCTCAGGCGTGGCCTGGATCGGCATGCAGCTGTTCTCTTCACGCGCCGCCGGCGACGCCATGGCCGTGACCATCTGGGGATCGTCTTCCAGCTGGACGCTGACGGCCCTTCCTCTTTTTGTGTGGATGGGGGAAATCCTGTTTCGCACCAAGCTCAGCGAAAGCATGTTCAAGGGCCTGGCGCCCTGGGTCAGCCGCCTGCCGGGCGGCCTGCTGCACACCAACGTCATCGGCTGCACCATCTTTGCCGCGGTGTCGGGCTCTTCGGCGGCGACCTGCGCCACCATCGGCAAGATGACGCTGCCGGAGCTGGCTAAACGCGGTTACCCGGAAGACATCACGATAGGCTCGCTTGCCGGCGCCGGCACGCTGGGCCTGCTGATCCCGCCCTCCATCATCATGATTGTTTACGGCGTCAGTGCTGATGTGTCGATTGCCCGGCTGTTTATCGCGGGTGTTTTTCCGGGCCTGTTGCTGGCCGGCCTTTTCTCGGGCTACCTCGTGGTCTGGGCCCTGCTGAACAAAGGCAAGATCCCGCCGCCCGATGCCGCGATGAGCTTCAGCCAGAAGATCTACGAGTCACGCCACCTCATACCCGTCGTGCTGCTGATAGGCGCCGTGCTGGGCTCCATTTACACCGGTGTGGCCACCGCAACCGAAGCCGCGGCCATCGGCGTCGTCGGCTCGCTGGTGCTGGCGCTGGTGCAACGCTCCATGAGCTGGAGCACCTTCAAGGAATCGCTGCTGGGCGCGACGCGCCTGTATTGCATGATCGCGCTGATCCTGGCCGGCGCCGCCTTTCTGACGCTGAGCATGGGCTACATCGGGCTGCCCCGCCACCTGGCCGAATTTGTCTCCAGCCTCGGGCTGAGCCCTTTCATGCTCATCATCGTGCTGAGCATTTTCTACGTCGTGCTGGGCTGCTTTCTCGACGGAATTTCGATGGTGGTGCTGACCATGGGCGTCATCCTGCCCACGGTGCAGGCGGCCGGGCTGGACCTGATCTGGTTCGGCATCTTCATCGTCATCGTGGTCGAGATGGCGCAGAT
>JAJKJM010000003.1 GCA_021153985.1 Polaromonas sp. | reverse complement strand
TTGCATCGATGCGCTCATGAGGTTCAGGCGCGCCTCGCGGTCGCTGCCGTCTTTGGTCGCGCGTTCGATGTGGTCCCACGCGCGCTCCAGGCCGTCCAGGCCGATGCCGTCGGCCGGCGGATTGAAGGCGGCCGACATGAAGGTTTCCATGCAGTGCGCGATGGCGTCCATGCCGGTGGCTGCTGTGAGTTTGGCGGGCAGGCCGAGTGTGAGTTCGGGGTCGCAGATGGCGGTTTTGGGCACCAGGTGCCAGGAATGAAAACCCAGCTTGCGGTGGTCGTCCACAATGATGATGGCGCCGCGGGCGACCTCGCTGCCGGTGCCGCTGGTGGTGGGCACGGCGATCAGCGGCGCAGCTTTGTCGGTAATGAGCGGGGAGCCGCCCTCGATGGTGGCGTAGCGGGTCAGCGGGCCTTCATGCGTGGCTGCAATCGCCACGCCCTTGGCGCAGTCAATGGCCGAGCCGCCGCCCACGGCGATCAGGCCGTCGCAGCCGCTGGTCTTGTAAAGATCCGCGGCGGCGCGCACGGCCGCTTCGGTCGGGTTGGAAGGGGTCTGGTCAAACACGGTGACCTTCATGCCGGACAGGGCGTCCAGCGCCTTTTGCAAAATGCCCGCAGCCTTGACGCCGGGGTCGGTCACGATGAGGGGCCGGGTAATGCCTACGCGCTCACATTCCTGCTTGAGCAGCGTGACGGCGCCAAACTCGAACTGGATCTGGGTGACGTAATAAATGAAGGCCATGCGGGGTGTCTTTCTGCGTTGTACGATGCGTGACTCAGCGGATTCGGGTCAACCGCTACCGGGCGTCACATTCGTCTTTACTTTAATCGCAGGAGACATTTCATGCATCGCAAGCAAACCCTGATCGCCGTCACTTTGGCGATAGCCGCGTTTCATGCCGGCGCTGAATGCCTCACGGATGCGCAGGTGAACGACATGGCCGAAAAAATCGCGGCCAAGGCGCCGGCCGCCAACCCAGAAGGCCTGAACGAAGCCGACGGCGCCTGCACCCGCGCCAAGCTCAACGCGCTGCTTGAAAAGCGCTACGGCAAAGTGGTCGGCTACAAGGCGGGCCTGACGAATCCGGCGGTGCAAAAGCGCTTTAACTACGACCAGCCCGTGTGGGGCAAGCTGTATGAAGGCATGGTGTTGCCCAGCGGCTCGGTGGTCGAGGCCGCTTTTGGCGCGCGCCCATTATTTGAGGCCGACATGCTGGTGCGCGTGAAAAGCGCGGCCGTCAACCAGGCCAAAACGCCGATGGACGTGCTGGACGCCATTGATCAAGTGATCCCCTTTATCGAACTGCCCGACCTGGTGGTGCAGGCGCCGCCCAAGCTCAACGGCCCTGCCGTCAGCGCCATCAATGTGGGCGCGCGGCTGGGTGTGGCGGGTACGCCGCTGGCCGTTCCTGTGACGCGTGCCGAGCGCTACAGCATGCTGGGCGCGCTCAGCGGCATGACGGTGATTTTGGCCGACGGCAACGGCGCGGAGCTGGGCAAAGGCAAGGGCAGCGACATCCTGGAGCACCCGCTCAACGCCGTGGTCTGGCTGGCCGGCGCGCTGGCCAAAGAGGGCATCGCGATGAAGCCGGGCGACCTGATCAGCCTGGGATCGTTCTCACCATTGCTGCCGCCCAAGGCCGGGCTCACCGCCACTGCCACTTACCAGGGCTTGCCCGGCGCGCAGCCCGTGTCGGTGTCTTTCAAGTAATGGCGGGCCGCCCGGCAGAGGCGCTGCTGACGCCTGCGATGCGGGACGTGCTCAGCCGCATGGCGCGGGCCAATCGCCCGCCGTTTCACACCATCACGCCGGCTGAGGCCAAGGCCGCCTATGAAGCCGGCGCTGGCGTGCTGGAGATTCCCAAGCCCGCACTGCAGCGGGTGCAAGAGCTGCACATCCCGGCGCGGGACGGCTATGCCTTGCCCGCCCGCCTGTATGCGCCCTTGATGCCTTCGACGGAAGTCCTGCCGGTGCTGATGTACTTTCACGGCGGCGGATTCAATATAGGAAGCGTAGCCACGCACGACGTGCTCTGCCGCCAGCTCAGCCATCTGTCGGGTTGCGCGGTGGTGTCGGTGGACTACCGGCTGGCGCCTGAACACAAATTTCCGGTCGCGGCCAACGATGCCTGGGACGCACTGCAATGGCTGGCAGCCCACGCGGCCAGCCTGGGCCTGGATGGCACACGCCTGGCTGTAGGCGGCGACAGCGCGGGCGGCACGCTGGCTGCCATGTGCGCCATCCTGGCTCGCGATGCCGGCTTGCCGCTGGCGCTGCAACTGCTGTTTTACCCGGGCTGCGCCGCCCATCAGGACACGGCTTCCCATCAGACATTTGCCAAGGGTTTTGTGCTGGAAGAGGCCGACATCACCTGGTTCTTCAACCACTATGTGCGCAGCCCCGCTGACCGCGACGACTGGCGCTTTGCGCCGCTCAACACGCCGGATGTGGATGGCGTGGCGCCGGCCTGGCTGGGCCTGGCCGAATGCGACCCGCTGGTGGACGAAGGCGTGATGTACGCCGACAAGCTCCGCATGGCGGGTGTACCGGTGGACCTCGAAATCTACCGTGGCGTGACGCACGAGTTCATCAAGATGGGCCGCATCATCCCCGAGGCGCGGCAGGCCCATGCCGATGCGGCGCGGGCTTTGCGCCAGGCTTTCAACCTCAACCTTTCCACCACCGAACCATGAAACGACAAGACTTCCGGTTTTTTCACCGCCTGCGGGTGCGCTGGGCTGAAGTGGACATGCAGAAAATCGTGTTCAACGCGCATTACCTGATGTACTTCGACACCGCCATCACGGATTACTGGCGCGCCTTGGCTATGCCCTATGAGGAAGCCATGGTGCAGCTGGGCGGCGACCTGTATGTGAAGAAGGCCAGTGTGGAATACCACGGCTCGGCCCGCTTTGACGACCGGTTGGACGTAGCGCTCAAATGCGCCCGCATCGGCACCTCGTCCATGACGTTTGCCGGGGCGATATTCCGGGCCGATGAGTTGCTCATCACCTGCGAGCTCATTTACGTGTTTGCCGATCCTTCCTCACAGACCTCCAGACCGGTGCCCGATGCATTACGCCAAGTGCTGACGGGTTTTGAGGCCGGCGAGGCCATGCTGCAGATCAAGACGGGTGACTGGAAGGCGCTGGGCGGTGATGCCTCCAAAGTACGCACTGCCGTCTTTGTGACGGAGCAGGGCATCCCGATGGAGATGGAATGGGACGAGGCCGACAACACGGCCGTGCATGCCGTGGCTTACAACGGCCTGGGGCAGGGCATCGCGACCGGGCGGCTCGTCAAGCAGGCCGAAGGCGTGGGCAAGATCGGCCGGATGGCCGTGCACCACGCGCTGCGGGGTTCAGGTGTCGGCGGGGAGATCCTGCAGGCCTTGATGGCGGTAGCCCGGCAGCGAGGCGACAGCGAAGTCATGCTGTATGCGCAGCGCAGCGCCGAGGGCTTTTATCAGCACCTGGGTTTTGTGCCGCGTGGTGAGCCGTTTGAAGAAGTCGGCATTCCGCACATCGAGATGGTCAAGGCACCCTGACGGAAAGCTGTTCTCGGCGCACTTCAGGTGCGTCAGCTTCGCCTTGGGGCGCGCCTTGTTCCAGGCCACCGCGCAGATGCGTGTGCTCTTCCAGCTGAATGTTCCATTGCCCGTCATCGTCACTTGAAGGCGAGGCCAGCAGCAGGGTGCTGCAGCGTGTGCCGTAAGCCCGCACCGGGAAGTCCACAAAGGCGCTCGACAAAGCCTCTTCAAGCTCAAGCGGCACGCCGGTGTGGGGAAGCTCCTGGGGCAGGGCGCGTTGGCGGTTGCCCAATGCGGCCCACAGTGATGACTGCAAGGCTTCGCGGCCCATAGCGCTTTCGCCCGCATTCAAAGCAGCAGCCAGCACGCGTTTCAGCTCAAGGGTTTTAGGCCAGGGTGTATCGAGCCCGGCATTGGACAAACCGTATAAACCGGGCGGCAAGGCCTGGGTATAGAGCGTTGACGCAGCGGCAAGCAACGCCGATTTGTTGGTGACCCAGGTCCAGGCGCTGCGGCGTAAATCACCCAGCACCAGGTTAAAGCCGCCGTAAGCTGCACCGCCACCTTCGGCGCTTTCAAGCTCAGCCACAAAGCTGGCCGCGTCGCCAGCGCCCTCAAGCCAGCGCGTGACCAGCTCGCCGCGTGAGCGGGGCGCCGCTTCGGGGCTGGCTTGCCGCACGTTGGTGAGGAAGGCGATGCGCCCGCCGGGCGTGATGCCCATCCAGGTGCCGCCTGCGCGCAGGTCGCGGCCCGAAATAATCTCTTGCCCCGAAGCGGTTTGCCACCGGGCCAGTGGCAGGGTGGGGCGCGCCAGGAATTCATCGCGATTGGCGGCGATCACCAGCGGCCAGCGCTCAGAGGCACCGATGGCGAATGCGACGAGACACATGCTGGAGGCGCGCTATCTATTTAGATGTCTTCGAGCAGCGCGTAGGGCAGGGGCAGCAGCGCCAGCGCCTCGCCCGTGGCACTGCCCAGTGTCAGGCGGCCACCTTCGGCGTCGGCAGCGGCAGAGGTCTGCATGGACACGATGACATCAAACCCGCCGCCGGGGTTGGGCGCCGCTGCGGCAACGAGGCCGCAAGGCTGCTCGGCGTCCGAGGCATGAAACACCTCCTGGCCCACCGACGGCGTGCCGGCTGTGTGCGCCACGTAGGCACGCCGCTTGAGCGTGCCGCGAAACTGGCTGCGCGCCACGATCTCCTGGCCGGGGTAGCAACCCTTCTTGAAATTCACGCCGCCCACCGATTCGTAATTGAGCATCTGCGGCACAAAGGCCTCAAAAATCGGCTGGGTGATCATCGCGATGCCGGATTGCACACCCAGCCATTGCCACTGGGCGAGGGTGATGCGCGGGCCTTCAGGCGCAGGCGAGGCGGCGGGTGCGCACCACAGCGCGCGTGGCTGCCCGGCGCCCGGATGCAGGAACACCACATTTGCAGCACCAATATCGGCTTTTGCCCATACAGTGCCTGGGCTTCCAGCTATCGATTCAATAGCAGAACCCGCCAGGCCGAACAAGGCGAATTCCGCGCTGGCGTCGCTCAGCTTGGCTTTGGCGCGCAGCACAAACATCGACAGGCGCTTGAGCGTGGCGGGCAGGATGTCGCGGCTGCAGACCAGCAGCACGTCTTCCCCAGCCTCACCTTGGCGTTTAAAGACCACAAAGCTGGCTTGCATGCGGCCCTTGGCATTGCAAAAAGCCGCGAGGCGGGCTTCGTGGGCGCCCATCAGCGCCACGTCCTGCGTCAGCTGGCCCTGCAAAAACGTCACAGCATCGTCGCCGGCCACGCGGATCACGCCGAGGTGCGGCAATTCGGTTACGCCGGAAATCGTCGAAGCGGTGGAGGCGGCGGAAGGCAAGGTCATGGGGCGTTCACAGTGGGTGAGGAGATGGGCTGAATTATCATAGGCTTGAACTTTTGCGTTCTGTACTGAAAAGGTAGCTGGGTTGTGCGTCGTGTCTTTACAAGTCTGTTGATACTGATATTTCTCGGCGCCCTGTTGTCGTTTGGTGCGGCTTTGTGGTGGCTGAACGAGCCGATTCCCTTGCGGCTGGCGCCCGGCAGCCAGGTGGTGGACCTGGAAATCGAACCCGGCACCCCCGCCAGCGGTGTGGCCGACGTCATCGTGGCCAGTGGCGCCGATGTGCCGGCGATCTTTCTTCACGCATGGTTCCGCCTTTCCGGCCAGGGCCGGCTGATCAAGGCCGGCAGCTATGAACTGGCGCCCGGCACCAACCCGCAAAAGCTGCTCAGCATGCTGGTGCGCGGTGATCAAGCCCTGAAAAGCGTCACGCTGGTCGAGGGCTGGACCTTCAACCAGGTGCGCGCGGCGCTACAAAAAGCAGAGCAGCTGGCCCCCGACACGCTTGGGCTGCCGCCCGAAATCATCATGCAAAAGCTGGGCAAGCCCGGCGTGCACCCCGAGGGCCGCTTCTTCCCCGACACCTATACCTATGCCAAGGGTTCCAGCGATCTGGCGGTGCTCAAGCGCGCAGCGAAGGCCATGGACAAACGCCTGGACGCCGCCTGGTCTCTGCGCAACGCCGATACCCCGCTCAAAACGCCCGACGAGCTGCTGATCCTGGCCAGCATCGTTGAAAAGGAAACCGGCAAGCCCTCAGACCGCGCGCAGATCGGCGGCGTTTTTACCAACCGACTGCGCCTGGGCATGATGCTGCAGACCGACCCGACCGTGATTTACGGCATGGGCGCACAGTTTGACGGCAACCTGCGCAAGCGCGACCTGCTGGCCGACACACCCTACAACACCTATACCCGCGCCGGCTTGCCGCCTACGCCCATCGCCATGCCGGGCAAGGCCGCCTTGCTGGCCGCCGTGCAGCCTGCACCCACCAAGGCCATCTACTTTGTGGCCAAAGGCGACGGCAGCAGCCATTTCAGCAGCAGCCTGGATGAGCACAACCGCGCGGTCAACAAATACATCCGCGGCCAGTAAATATGACCCCACGCTTTTCACTACGTCTTCGACTTCGTGTAATGCGGCCCCCCGAGGGGGCGCTGCGCCTGCGGCCCGGCAAAGCCGGTTCCGCGGCCCCTGTTTGCATCACAACGTCGGTCGGGTATTTGAGCCAATGAGATTATGAGCACCAGACCTCTAAGCGGCCTCTTCATCAGCTTCGAAGGCATAGACGGCGCCGGCAAGTCCACGCACATCGCCGGGCTGGCGGACGCCTTCAAGGCCGAGGGCAAGGCGGTGACGCTGACGCGCGAGCCCGGCGGCACGCCGCTGGCGGAAAAGCTGCGCGGCATGGTGCTCAATGACCCGATGGACCCGCTGACCGAGGCGCTGCTGATCTTTGCCGCCCGGCGCGACCATATCGTGAATGTGATTGCCCCGGCGCTGCTGCGCGGCGATGTGGTGTTGTGCGACCGTTTTACCGACGCCACCTTTGCCTATCAGGGCGCGGGGCGGGGCTTCGATCTGAAGCTGCTGGCCACGCTGGAGCAATGGGTGCAGTCCGACGAAGGCCTGCTGGGTGACCCGGCGGGCAACTCGCCCATGAAGCCGGAAGTCGAAACCGTGATCGAGCCGCACCTGACAGTCTGGTTTGACCTGGCGCCCGAAGAAGCCGCGCTGCGCTTGGCTGGCGCGCGTGTGCCGGACAAGTTTGAGGCGCAGCCGGTGGAGTTTTTTCGCCGGGTGGCACAGGGTTATGCCGACCGGCAGAACAACCATCCCGAGCGTTTCGCCCGCATTGACGCGTCAAAAACCCGTGACGAAGTCTGGCAGGCAGTGCGGCAGGTGTTTCTGGCCAAAGGATGGCTGGCATGAATGCCATGAGCGATACCGATAGCGTCCACACCGCTGAATCCAGCAACCCGCCCCTGGCGCCGTGGCTGCAAACCCAGCTTGAAAGCCTGCTGGCCCAGCGCGGCCACGCCTGGCTGCTGAGCGGGCCCTCGGGCCTGGGCCAGTTTGAGCTGGCGCTGGCACTGGCGCGTGCCTGGCTGTGCGAAGAAGCTACGCCGCAGGGCGCTTGCGGCCACTGCGGCAGTTGCCATGCGGTCGATGTGCACACGCATGCCGACCTGTGCATGCTGATGCCCGAAACCCTGTCGCTGGCGCTGGGCTGGCCGCTGGACGAGAAAACGCAGGACGACCTGGACAGCAAAAAGCGCAAGCCCAGCAAGGAAATCAAGGTCGATGCGGCGCGCGAAGCCGTGTCCTTCACCCAGTTCACCCGCTCACGCGGCACCACCAAGGTCGTGCTGGTGTTTCCGGCCGAACGCATGAACAACGTGACAGCCAACACCTTGCTCAAGACGCTGGAAGAACCGCCCGGCGCCGTGAAGTTCATCCTGGCCACCGAGGCCGCCCACCAGCTGCTGCCCACCATCCGCAGCCGCTGCCTGGGCCACACCATGGTCTGGCCGGACTTTGACCTGGCGCTGGGTTGGCTTCAGCAAGAGATCGCCAGCGCCGCGGAAGGCGCCAGCGCCCCCAGAAAAGCTGCGGCTGCCCCCAAGCCGGCAGACCTGCAGACCCTGCTGGTCGCCGCAGGCGGGCGCCCGGCCGATGCCTTGACCTGGGCGCAAAACAGCCCTGCGGGCGAAGCCGCCCAGCATTGGCAGTCCTTGCCCAAGGCCATGGCCCGTGGCGACGTGAGCGCCCTGTCGGACTGGGCTCCCGCGCAGGCCGTCGATGCATTGCAAAAGCTTTGCCATGACGTGCTGGCCGTGCGCGTGGGCGCCGCACCCCGGTTTTTCAATGCGGCGGACCTTCCGGCGCAGCCTCCCACCGCAGCAGGCAAAGCCAACGGCGGCTTGTATGCGCTGGCCAGCTGGGCCAAAGAACTCGCCACCACCGCCCGCACCGTGGAGCACCCTTATAACCCCGGCCTGATGCTGGAGTCATTGGTCAGCCGTGCGCGGCTTGCGCTGAACGCCAAATAAAGCGCGCCATTTGTGCAGCGAATTGCGGACATTGCCCGCCCCGATCTACCCCCAAACCGCTTCAAACCGATAAACTAGCGCCATGAGCACACCCCCTCCCGCCAGTACCCCCACAGCAGCAGCCGGCGCGCGCCCCAGCGTCGTCCAGCTGGCCATCAAGGAAAAAGCAGCGCTCTACGCCGCCTACATCCCGCTGTTCAAGGAAGGCGGTGTCTTTATCCCGACAGCACGCGAATACAAGCTGGGCGACGACGTTTATGTTTTGCTCACGCTGCCTGAAGACACGCAGCGCTACCCTGTGGCCGGCAAGGTCGCCTGGGTCACGCCGCCAAGGGCAGCCGGCAACCGCACGCAAGGTGTCGGTGTGCGCTTCCCGTCAGACGAAAAGTCCCGCCTTCTGAAGATCAAGATCGAAGAAATCCTGGGCGCGCACCTGGCCTCTGACCGCCCGACGCAGACGATTTGAGTTTTTCAGGCAGTGGCGGCCCCAACGCGCTTGGCGGTTGCTATGCTTTTTATAGCTGCTTGCCCATGCCAACAATGGGCTAGAGCCCATTTTTATAGTTAAACACCCCCCTGAATCTGGAACTGCTTCGCAATGTTCACCGACTCCCATTGCCATTTGAGCTTCCCGGAACTGCAAGCGCAGCTGCCGCAAATTCGCCAGGCCATGAAAGACGCCCAGGTCGACCGTGCCCTGTGCATCTGCACCACGCTTGAAGAGTTCGAGACCGTCCACGCCCTGGCCACCGGCTATGACAACTTCTGGTCCACCGTGGGCGTGCACCCCGACAACGAGGACGTACGTGAGCCAAGCCTGGACGACCTGCTGGAGCGCGCGGCACTGCCCAAGGTGGTTGGCATTGGGGAAACCGGGCTTGATTACTACCGACTGGGCGAGCGCACCGTGGCCGACATGGAATGGCAGCGCGAGCGCTTTCGGGTGCACATACGCGCAGCCCGCCAGACGGGCAAGCCGCTGGTCATCCACACCCGCAGCGCCTCCGACGACACCATTGCCATTTTGAAAGAAGAGGGCGGCAGCGTGGGCCAGCCGGGCGCCGCCACCGGCGTTTTCCATTGCTTTACCGAAACCATGGCCGTGGCCCGCGCGGCATTGGACCTGGGCTTTTACATTTCGTTCTCCGGCATCCTGACCTTCAAGAATGCGGCCGACTTGCGTGAAGTTGCCCAGTTTGTCCCGCTGGACCGCATGCTGATAGAGACCGACAGCCCCTACCTGGCGCCCATGCCGTACCGGGGTAAAACCAACAATCCGTCTTACGTTCCGTTTGTGGCCAAGCAGATTGCCGAGCTGACGCAGCAACCGATTGCATCCATCGCGGAAGCAACCAGCCGCAACTTTGAGCAGCTGTTTACCGGGGTCAAGGCATGAAGCACAACTTCATGCATTACTTTAAGAAAGTAATTTACCCTGTTGTTATTGCTGGATTTTCTTTGGCAATGGCAGGCTCGTATGAAGATTTTTTTGCCGCCGTCAAACGCGATGAACCCGGCCCTCTGCGGGAGCTGATCCGGCGCGGGTTTGACCCGAACACCGTCGACCCGACTGGGCAAACGGGGTTGATCATGGCCTTGCGCCAAGAGTCGCTCAAGGCCGCCGAGGTCCTGGTCAGCTGGCCCAAAATCGACGTCAACCTGCTCAATCCCAAAGGCGAAAGCGCGCTCATGATGGCCGCGCTCAAGGGCCAAAAGGACCTGGCGGAAAAGCTGATCAAGATGGGAGCCGACGTCAACAAGACCGGTTGGACCCCGCTGCATTACGCGGCCAGTAACGGCCACCTGGCCATCATCAGCCTGCTGCTTGAAAACAGCGCCTACATTGACGCCGAATCCCCCAACGGCACCACCCCGCTCATGATGGCGGCGATGTACGGTTCAGGTGCGGCCGTCAAGCTGCTGCTGGAGGAGGGCGCCGACCCGCAGCTCAAAAATCAGCAAGGCCTGACCGCCCTGCAGTTTGCCCAGCGCGCCAGCCGGCCTGATGCGATCGAGGCCCTGGCAGCAGCGACGCAAAGCAGGCGGCCCGCCCCCACCGGGCAGTGGTGATCTAGCTAGGGCCCGCGCGGCAGGGCCGGCCGGTATCATCTTTGGATGAACAGCCATGAGCACCAACCCGATTTTTCCCAAGGCGTCGCCTTTGTCCGCGGACGTTACGTGCCGATTGCCGAAGCGGCAATTCCCATCACCGACTGGGGCTTCCTGAGGTCTGACGCGGCCTACGACGTCGTGACTGTCTGGGAAGGCGCGTTCTTCCGGCTCGACGCGCACCTGGAGCGGTTTGAAAAGAGCTGCGCCCGGTTTAGGCTCAATCCAGGGCTGGCGCCGGCCCAGATCACAGACATCCTGACCCAGTGCGTTCGCCTCTCAGGCCTGAAATCGTCGTACGTAGAGATGATCTGCACCCGCGGCCAGCCGCCCTGGGGTTCACGCGACCCGCGGCAGGCCGTCAACCAGTTTTACGCCTTTGCCGTGCCCTACGTCTGGATCGCCAACGAAGAGCAACGCAAGCGCGGCTTGCATGTGCAAATCAGCGACGTCGAGCGAATCTCTCCGCGCTCGGTCGACCCCACTGCCAAAAATTACCACTGGAACGACATGACCATGGGCCTGCTGGGCGCCCTGGACGCCGGCGCCGAGTCTGTCGTGCTGACCGACGGCGCCGGCAATGTGGTCGAAGGCCCGGGCTTCAATATCTTCAGTGTCAAGAACGGCGTGATCACCACGCCGGACCGTGGCGTGCTGGAGGGCATCACCCGGCGGACCGTGATCGAGATGGCGCAGTCCCGCAGCATCCCGGTTCAGCTCGGCACCTTGAGCGCCGATGCTTTGCGTGCCTCGGACGAGGTGTTCCTGAGTACCTCGGGCGGCGGCGTGCTGCCGGTGACAAAGGTCGACAACCAGGCCATTGGCTCCGGGAATGTCGGACCGGTGACGCAGTCGCTCACGGCCTTGTACTGGGAATGGCATGAGGACCCGCGCTACAAGACGGTCATCCAATACGCTTGAAGAACATGCAAAACATCAAAAAGTCCAGCGCCGTGCACTCCACAGCAATTCAGGCAACCCACGCAATCCTCTTGAGCTGCCTGCTCGGGGCGTCATTGAGTCATGCGCAACCCCAACAACTGGTCGCTCCCGGTACCTCGGTAGAGGGGATGTCGCAGGAAGACTGGTCTCGCGCCTGGTGGCAATGGGCAGGGTCTTTCTCTTCGCAAGAAAGCCCAATTGCCGACCGCACAGGTGAGCTGTGCGGAGAAAAACAAAAGGGGCCCGTCTGGTTCCTGGCCGGCACCTATGGAACACAGCGCACCGTACGGACTTGCAAGGTGCCGAGAGGAAAGTATCTGTTCTTTCCTCTTATCAACTATGTGGTCATGCCCAGATCTGATCGTTCGACCACCTGTGCTTCGGCCATGGAAACGGCAGAAAGAATCACGAATGATCCGGCTGCGCTCGTTCTTGAAGTGAACGGGGCGCGAATCGGCAACCTGGCTGCCTCGCGGCAAGCAACAAAGAAATGCTTCGACATGGGCGCGCTGACAGAGGAACAATACAAAGTCTTTCCATCCGCCGCCAACGGCTACTACGCCATGCTGCGGCCGTTGCCACCGGGAAAGCATGTTCTGAATTTTGGAGGTGCGCTGCCTGGAATGCTGCAGGCAGTGACATACACGCTGGTCGTGGACTGAGCGAGTCATGGAAAACGTGCTCGTTATGGAAAAGACATCAACCTCCCTTTGCCACGTGAACATCCAGAAAGCGGACCCCTCAGATGCACCCATGATTGCCTCCGTATTGCAGGAAGCCGCCACCTGGCTTGTCGACGGCGGCAGGGCTCTTTGGTCGGGAGCCGATATAAGCCACCAACGTGTGTTGCAGGACACCACCGCAGGGCTCTTCCATGTCGCCCGTGACGACGAGCAGATAGTTGGCGTCATGAAGTTCGAGTTGGAGGACGCCTATTTTTGGCCGGAAGTCCTGCCGGGCACCTCAGCCTTCATTCACAAGCTCGCCATTCGCCGAGAGTGGGCAAAGAAGGGGGTTTCGATTGAACTCCTGACGTACGCTCGAGTTCGCGCCCAACAGCTCGAACGTGCCCACCTTAGACTGGACTGCGTCGCGGACCGACAAGGACTGCGCAAGCTCTATGAAGATTTCGGCTTCGTGCTGCACAGCGTCGTTCAAAAAGGGGCCACTTCATTTACACGGTATGAACTTCCGACGGCTGAATAGCGACAGCGGCCAGAGGGAGGCACCTGG
>JAJKJM010000002.1 GCA_021153985.1 Polaromonas sp. | reverse complement strand
GGCGGCGGGCGCAGCAACACCCGTGAGTTGCTTGAGACCCTGCTGCTGTGGAACCCCAACATCGTGCTGGACGTCAACGGCCAGGCGGTGGTGACCGTGCCGCTCAACGACGCGCTGACGACCTTCAAGATCGTCGCGGTGGCCGACAGCGGCACCAACCTCTTCGGCACCGGCCAAACCTCTATCCGCGCCACGCAGGACCTGCAGATCATCAGCGGCCTGCCGCCGCTGGTGCGCGAGGAAGACCAGTTCCGCGCGCAACTCACGCTGCGCAACACGACCAAGGCCGCGATGAAGGTGGAAGTAAGCCCACGCGCCACGCTGCTGGATTTGAAGCCGCAAACGGTGGACATCCCCGCCGGTGAAGCACGTGAAGTGGCCTGGATGGTGACCGCACCCGCGCAGCTCGCATTCACACGCGCTGAAGCCATCCTGTGGGAGATCGAAGCCAAAGACACGATCAGCGGCGCACGCGACGGCCTGAAAGCCCGCCAGCGCATCATCCCGGCCGTGCCACTCACGGTGCAGCAAGCCACGCTGGTGCAGGTTGACGGCAGCTTCACGCTAGACGTGAACCCGCCGGCTGACGCCCTGCCCGGCCGCGGCGGACTGAAGATGTCGCTGCAGCCAAAATTGGCCGAAGGCATGGACGGCGTGCGCGATTATTTCGCGATGTACCCCTTCATCTGCTTGGAACAAAAAACCAGCAAGTCAGTCGGCCTGCGCGACGGCAAGCTCTGGCAGAACGTGTTGGCGCAGTTGCCCAGCTACCTCGACAGCGACGGCCTGGCCAACTACTTCCCGCCGCGCGACGGCGAAGCCAGCCGCGGCAGCGATGCGCTGACGGCGTATTTGCTGGCGGCTACGCATGAGGCCTCGGGCATCAACCCGGCATTTGCCCTGCCCGACGATGCACGCGCGCCGATGGAGCGCGGCTTGATCGCGTTTGTTGAAGGCCGCATCCAGCGCGAGTTCTGGAGCCCGCGCAAAGACCTGGATGTACGCAAGCTGGCCGCGCTGGAAGCGCTCTCGCGCTACGGCAAAGCGCAAGGCCGCATGCTGGGCAGCATCACGATTGCCCCCAACCAGTGGCCCACGCATGCGGTGATCGACTGGCTCAATATCCTGAAACGCGTGGCCGATGTGCCGCAGCGCGAGCAGCGCATCGCCGAAGCCAACCAAGTGCTGCGTTCGCGCCTGTCTTTCCAGGGTACCAAGCTGGTCTTCAGCACCGAGAAGGACGATTACTGGTGGTGGCTGATGACCAACGGAGACGTCAACACCGCGCGCCTGATGCTGGCCGTGATGGACGACCCGGCGTGGAAGGACGACATGGGCCGCCTGGCCAATGGCTTTATCGCGCGCCAGCAAAAGGGCGCATGGCACACCACCACGGCCAACCTCTGGGGCGGGCTGGCACTGGACAAGTTCTCCGCCAAGTTCGAGGCTACCCCGGTGGCCGGCGTGACCAAGGCGACGCTGGCAGCGGCCGCCGCCAGTGTGGCGAGCGTGGACTGGGCCAAGGTTGACCGCGTCAAAACGACCGACGCGGCCGGCGCCCCCAACCAGACCACCTTCTTCGGCGCGCCCGCATCGCCCGGCAACCTGCGCAACAACAGCATGTTCCTGCCTTGGGGCAGCGCGGCCAAAGACACGCTGACGGTGACGCATCAAGGCCCGGGCAAGCCGTGGCTCACGCTGCAGTCCATCGCCGCCATCCAGCTGAAAGCGCCGTTCAATGCCGGCTACCAGATCAAGAAAACCATCACCCCCGTGGAGCAAGCCGTCAAAGGCATCTACACCCGTGGCGATGTGATCCGGATCTCGCTGGAAGTCAACGCCAGCGCCGACATGACCTGGGTCGTCATCAGCGACCCCGTGCCCGGCGGCGCAACCATCCTGGGCGGCGGCCTGGGCCGCGACTCCGAAATCGCCACCAGCGGCGAGAAGAAAACCGGTGCGGGCTGGCCCGCATTTGAAGAACGCAGCTTTGAAGCCTTCCGCAGCTATTACGAGTACCTGCCCAAGGGCGTGGTGAAAATGGAATACACCGTGCGCCTGAACAACGTCGGCGACTTCGCGTTGCCGCCTAGCCGGGTTGAGGCGATGTACGCGCCGGAGATGTTTGGCGAATCGCCGAATGCGCGGGTGAAGGTGGAGGCGGCGAAGTGAAGCTTGCTGTTTATGCCTCCTTAGCCGTCTTGCTGTTGGGTGCCAATCTGGCGCTGGCGCAAGTCGGTACGCCGGCAGAGGGTGAGTATGTGATCAGTGACGGCGCATGGGGAACGCTTCGGGTTCAGCCGCGTGGAAAGTTCAGCATAGGCACCACCGGCGCCAATGCGCACGTATGCGACCTGGACGGCGTGATCGTCGAGGGCAAGTCGAAGATCGGGAAATCCGCCTGCCAGGTGAGCTTCAAGACCGAGGGCCAGGATGTCAAGGTCTCGACCAACGGAGCCGACGCATGCCGTGACTTCTGCGGGATGCGGGCCTGGTTTGAGGGAACATACCGCAAGCCTGAGCCGCTTTGCTTGCGCAAAAGCATGAATGAGTCGAAGAGGAATTTCAAGAAAAGTTATGTGGCGAAAGACTACGCTGCCGCGTTGGCTGTGATCCAGCCCGTTGCAACGCAGTGCAAGCCATTTCTTCATTGGATTGAATCGGCCTGGGTTTTAAACGACCTTGCCCTCACCCAATTCAAGCTGGGTGACCGCGCGGCCTGCATCAAGACCTTGCAAGGCCTCGCGCCGGATGCAGCCAAGTCTGACGATGAAATCAAGGAAGGTTATCCGCCGAGCGATTCAGAGGCGTACCTGCCGGCAGTACAAGCAACCCGAACCAACTTGAAGCTCTGCACAAAGCCATGAATTACCCCCAACGCGTTTACGCAGGCTTGGCACTTGCCTTTCTACTGGCCAGTGGCATCCAGTCACCCGCATGGGCCGAAACCACGGCAGAGTCTCAGGAATTGGCTTTTCAATTGGTTCAGCGCGCAGAGTTGAAAAAGCTGGCCATGCTTTCCTTGCGCGCCCACGTCTGGGACCGGGTGGAAGCGGAGCCCGTGGATCCCGGGCCCAGCACCATCAAGGATCAATACTTTTCCCAATACGAATGCCTCCGCCACAAAGACGGCTCTCCCTTCGAAGCCCCTCTGGCGAAGCTGCTTGCGGAAAGCTTGACGCCGGAAGACATGCGTGGGCTGCTTGAGTTTTATGCCGGCCCGGCGGGAGATGAGGCCATCAAGCTGGTTTTCTGGAAGCAGCTGGAAAGCAAGGGACTTCCAAGGACGGGCGAGTACTCGGCCTTCTTTTCTCCCCCGCGCATTTCAGCTATGCAACAGGCGGCCATTACCCAGTTCATCGGCTCGGAGCGTTTCATCAGGATGATGAAGCCCTTGACGCAACCCGGTCAGGACTATTCCGGCGCGATGGGCGAGTTGGTTCGCCAGTGCAATGAGGTTTTTGTGCCCACGCCCCTGAACACATATTCCAGACCCTCTTATCCGGCTGTCGGAACAGGGGGGACTCTGGATCCCGCGTTGATCAATCAGGTTGTTGTTCCCGCGGCTATGAAAACATCCACCAGCCCCGCTTATCCGCCAATCGCCAAAAGAGCGGGCATCCAGGGCGCCATGATGGTAGGGGTTTACGTCGATGCATCCGGTGAGCCAAAGCAAGCGTGGGTATTCAGGCAGTGGTTCAACGCTCGCGTGATGCCGGGGCCGCCAGGCAAGACAAGCACGGCCGAGGTGTTCAATGAGATTGGCCTGGCCTACGCCATGAACAGCACCTATGCACCGGCGACACGGAACGGCGTTGCCGTGGGGTCCATGCTCAGTATTCCGCTGCGATTCCGTCTCGAAAAATAAGCCATGCTCCGAACAAGCCCATCCTCCATGCGCCGCACTGCCGCTGTTTTTTTTGCGGCAGTTTGCATGCACCCTGCCTGGGCCGTGGCCACCTTCGACGAAGTCAAACGCGAATTCCGCCCCTCCGACACTCTCATCCTCGACCGCAGCGGTGAAGTCATCCAGCGCCTGCGCACCGATGCTGCCGTGCGCCGCGGCCAGTGGGTGGCGCTGCCGGATGTGTCGCCTGCCCTGCGCACGGCGCTGATTCTGAGTGAGGACAAGCGTTTTTACGAACACAGCGGCGTGGACTGGCGGGCCGTCTCGGCTGCGGCCTGGGGCAATTTGTGGAATACGAAAACGCGTGGCGCCTCTACCCTGAGCATGCAGCTGGCCGGCCTGCTCGACGACGACTGGCGTGCCGGCGCGGGTGGCCGCAATATCGTGCAGAAGGTGGGGCAAACCGTGTCGGCCCAGGTGCTGGAGGCGCGCTGGCGCAAGGACCAGATCCTGGAGGCCTATCTCAACCTTGTGCCGTTTCGCGGTGAGATGGTGGGGATTGACGCGCTGAGCCGCACGCTGTTTGGCAAGGCCGCGCATGGGCTGGACGAGCGCGAAGCCGCGATTGCGGCTGCGCTGGTGCGTGCACCGAACGCGAAGGCCGCGCAGGTGTCGCAGCGGGCCTGCGGTGTGCTCAAGACCATGCAGGCGCCGGCCAAGGCGGATTGCGAAGGGCTGGATTTGTTTGCCACGGCTGCCTTGCAGCGCCGGGCATTTGATTCGAGTGAAGGGGTGGCGCCGCATCTGGCGCGCAGGCTGCTGGCGCTTCGCGCACCCTCACCCCAATCCTCTCCCAAAGGGCGAGGGAGCAATACCAGTACCAACACCAACAACAATGACTCCGCCTTGCTCCCTCTCCCCCCGGGAGAGGGCAGGGGTGAGGGCTCCCCGGCTTCCTCTTCAAACCTAAATCCCCAATCCATCCGCTCCACCGCCCGCGCGCCCCTGCAACGCTTCGCCGTGCAAACCCTGCAGCAACAACTTCGCGAACTACGCGGCCGCCATGTCGAAGACGGCGCCATCGTGGTGCTGGACAACGCCACCGGCGAGGTGCTGGCCTGGGTGGGCTCGTCGGGTGAGCTCAGCGGTGCGGCCGAGGTCGACGGCGTGATGGCGCTGCGCCAGCCGGGCTCTACGCTCAAACCGTTTTTGTATGCAGAGGCGATTGCCGAAAAGCGCATCACCGCCGCCTCTTTGCTGGAAGACTCTTCGTCGCAAATCCAGACGGCCGGCGGCCTCTATATCCCGCAAAACTACGACAGGCAGTTCAAAGGCCTGGTGTCGGCGCGCACCGCGCTGGGCGCGTCACTCAATGTGCCGGCGGTGCGCACGCTGGTGATGGTGACGCCCGACGCCTTTCACAAACAGCTCAAGGCCGTCGGCCTGCCGCTGAAGGAGTCGGGTGACTACTACGGCTACAGCCTGGCGCTGGGCAGCAGCGAGGTGTCTTTGCTGTCGCTGACCAACGCCTATCGCACGCTGGCCAACGGCGGGCGCTACAGCGCGCCTTCGCTGGCGAAGAACCCCAAGCCGGTCTTCAAACCCGCGCTGGACGCACGCGCCGCCTTTATCGCCACCGACATCATGGCCGACCCGATGGCGCGCGCCCGCACCTTCGGCACCGACAGCATCCTGGCGACCCGCTTCTGGACGGCCGTGAAAACCGGCACCAGCAAAGACATGCGCGACAACTGGGCCATGGGCTTTTCGCAGCGCTACACCGTCGGCGTGTGGGTAGGCAATGCCAGCGGCGCGCCCATGTGGGACGTGAGCGGCACCAGCGGCGCGGCGCCCATCTGGGCCGCCTTGATGAACTACCTGCACAAAACCGAGCGCAGCCGCGCGCCCACGCCGCCCGCCGGCATGGTGCAAAGCCGCACGCAGTTCGGCAACCAGGGCGGCCAGCCGCTCGAGGCGGCACGCAGTGAGTGGTTCATACAGGGCACCGAGCAAACCGTGTTTGCTATGAATTCAGGAGCTGAAAGCCAAGGCGCCGCCTGGGCTAGAGGCCAAAAAACCTTAAGAAAACCAATTGCCCAGCCTGATGACCCGCCCCGCATCACCGCCCCCGCCTCAGGCACCATCATTGCGCTGGACCCGGACATTCCGCCCAAACACCAGCGCGTGAGCTTCAGCGCCGAAGGCCGCGGCACTCGCTGGCTGATGGACGGCAAGGAGTTTGCGCGCGGCCCCAAGGCGCAGTGGATGCCCTGGCCGGGGCGGCATGTGATTCAGCTGGTCGATGCCGGCGGCAAAGTGGCCGACGAGATCAAGCTCGAGGTACGCGGCGCCGGTGTGCGTGAAGCCAGCGTGCGTGGTGGTGCGACGGCGGCGCGGTAACTTTCCGCAGCCCCGGCATCCGTAACGCTGCGGCCCGCCTCCTCCCCTCCTTTACTCCAGTCCCTTCATGCAACATCCCCACCCCGCCGTAACATTCGCGGCGCCAACAGCATGGCGCCCCTTTCTCTTGAAGGCCTTGGCCGTGCTGTGGACCGTGCTGTGCATGCTGCCCGCCGGCGCCCAGCAGATAGCCGCGCCGTCCGATGCCGTGCAGGCGCGGGTGCCCGTGCCGCCCTACAGTGCCCGCGTGCTCGACACCACCAGCACCCTGAACACCCAGCAGATCGCGTCGCTGAATGAGCAGATCCTGGCCATCGAAGCTGACACACGGGCCGCGGTGGTCGTGTTCATGCTGCCGACCACGGGCGAAGACGCCATCGAGGAATACGCCACGCGCGTGTTTGAAAAATGGAAGCTCGGCGACACGCAACGCGACGACGGCATCCTGATTCTGGTGGCGCTGGACGACAGACGCATGCGCATCGAGGTGGGCCAGGGCCTGGAGGGCACCGTACCCGACGTGCTGGCGGGCCGCATCATCGACCAGGACATGAAGCCGCGCTTTCAGCGCAACGACTACGGCGGCGGACTGGAAGCAGCCGTCAGCCACATCGGCGGGCTGCTGCGGGGCGACATTGAGCCCCCCGACGCGAAGCGCGGTGGCATCACGCCCTTTGGCTGGGCTTTTTTTGCCGCGCTGCTGTGGGGGTTTGCCGTGGGCGTGGTTCGGGCGCACCGCACCTGGAAGTGGCCGGTGACGATCGGCATCGCCGCGGCCATGCCGGTGGTGGCGGTGGCTGTCCTGAAGCATGTCGCCATCGGCGCCATCCTGCTCACCTTTCCGGTGCCGCTGGCGTTTGCGCTGGGCTTCGGCTGCGGCCGCTCTCGCACGGTACGCTGGGTTACCGCAGGTATCGCGCTGGTGATCGGCGCCATGGCCGGCATTGCCTTTGTGGTGGGCTCCGAGCGCTTCGGCTTGGGCCTGCTTTACGCCCTGGGGGGCGGTATAGGCTGTTTGCTGCTCGGCCTCATCGCCATGGGTATGCGCGCGGCCTACAAACGCAGCCTGGTGGAGTTTGCCGTGCGCAGCGCCCTGGTGGCCTGCGTTGTGGGCTATGTGGCGTTTCAAAACCCGCCAGACCTGCTTCTGTTGGACTGGGAATCCTGGCTGCCGACCGGCATGGCATTCGGGCTGGCGATGCTGTTCGGCTTCTTCACGGGTGGCGCCGGCAGCAGCAGTGGGCGCGATGACGGGGATAGCCGCAGCTCCTCGAGCAGCAGTTCGAGCTCCAGCTCCAGCAGCCGGAGCTCATCGGGCGGCTCCAGCAGCGGTGGCGGCTCCTCCGGCAGCTGGTAAACGGGCAGCGCCTTGGGGGCCAAGACAGCGTCCCTTTGAGGCCGTATTGAAATAATTTGCGGCCCGCCAAAATTTATTCAAACGCCGGGCAGCCCAAACCCTTAGCATTGGGCAAACTGAGGAGACTACCGCCGTGCCCGTAATCACCAACATCGAAGACCTGCGCGTCCTGGCCAAAAAGCGGGTGCCCCGCATGTTTTACGACTACGCCGACTCCGGCTCGTGGACGGAAAGCACCTACCGCGCCAACGAAAGCGACTTCCAGAAGATCAAGCTGCGCCAGCGCGTGGCCGTCAACATGGAAAACCGCAGCACGGCCACCACCATGATCGGCCAGCCCGTGGCCATGCCGGTGGCCATCGCGCCCACAGGCCTCACGGGCATGCAGCACGCCGACGGAGAAATCCTCGGCGCCCGCGCCGCCAAAAAATTCGGCATCCCTTTCACGCTGTCGACCATGAGCATCTGCTCCATCGAAGACGTGGCCGCCGGCACCGACCGCCACCCCTTCTGGTTCCAGCTCTACGTGATGAAAGACCGCGCCTTCATCGAAGCGCTGATCGACCGCGCCAAGGCAGCCAACTGCTCGGCACTGGTGCTCACACTCGATTTGCAGATCCTAGGCCAGCGCCACAAGGATTTGAAAAACGGCCTGAGCGCACCGCCCAAGCCCACACTCTCAACCATCCTCAACCTGATGACCAAACCGCGCTGGGGCCTGGGCATGCTCGGCACCAAACGCCACGGCTTCGGCAACATCGTCGGCCACGTCAAAGGCGTCGAAAACATGGGATCGCTCTCAGAGTGGACAGCCAAGCAGTTCGACCCCGCCCTCAACTGGGGCGATGTGGAGTGGATCAAGAAGCGCTGGGGCGGCAAGCTCATCCTCAAAGGCATCCAGGATGTCGAAGACGCCAAGCTCGCCGTCAATTCAGGCGCCGATGCCATCGTCGTCTCCAACCACGGCGGCCGCCAGCTGGATGGCGCCATGTCGTCCATCTCCTGCCTGCCCGAGATCGTCGCCGCCGTCGGCAACCAGATCGAAGTCCACATGGACGGCGGCATCCGCTCCGGCCAGGATGTGCTCAAGGCCATCGCCCTGGGCGCCAAAGGCACCTACATCGGCCGCGCCTTCCTCTACGGCCTCGGCGCCATGGGCGAAGAAGGCGTGACCAAAGCGCTGGAGATCATCCACAAGGAGCTGGATTTGACCATGGCCTTTTGCGGCCGCACCGACATCAAGGCGGTGGATACCAGCATCTTTGTGCCGGGTACTTACTGAGCCTGAGGCCAATTCGAGGGGAGGCTCCAGCTATTGGTTCACTCTTGAGCAAAGTTTTCCACAAATGGGATCAGCTTGTTTGCAACAAGCACGCTGGCACGCTCGGAAATATGGTCTGAATAGCCATAAAGAGGAACACCATTCAGGGCTGAAGCGCATATCCGGTTCTTCATATCGCAGAGCAAATTCAAGGGATCAAAAATACGAAGCTTTCCCGCGTATTTCGCTTCCAGAATTTCAAGCACTTCGCGGTACTGCTTCGACAGTTCCATGTGCCTGTCAAAAGTGATATGGCAAAGGGATCGGTTCGGAATCAACTGCAAAAAATCATTCACAAAATCAAGTCCACTGGCCCTTGAATAGCATTTTTTTGGCTCTTTCAGTGCGGGGTTGTCCACCGTGATGACGACTTTTTTCCCCGCTTTGACAAGCCGGTCCACCGTTCGATCCAGCCCACCCAGCACGAGGTTGAAGCTTTTATTCGCGGGCAGATCGTCGATTGAATCGTAATTTTCCAGCCCAAAAAGCCTGCGGGTTGCTGTTGTAAGGACAACCACCTCAATTTCACGGTTGGCTGCCATTCCGTCAAGGGCGATTTTCGTGAGTTCCTGAAAGGGGGCGTACTGCGCGGCATCGCTCACTACCGGTATGAGTGCGCCCGAGCGATTCGACCCGCCAATAAATAACCAGTAGCCTCCGGGGCCTGACTCCCGAAAAATGCCGGGTGCCAACGCGGCTGCCTTGCTGTCACCTAACAAGGCAAACCTCGCAACACCACGAACGTCGCTTTGGCATACTTCAAACTTCTTTGCGGCATCCGCATCCAGTCCGCAGCGTGCAACTGTGTTGTGCAGATAAGCAGGAAGCGGGCTGGGTGAAATCTCGGGGTTCATTTCAACAACTCGCCTGGACGGCATGCCTTTTGAAAGGTCCAACTGATATCCGGCACACCACACAACCGCGGCAAACATGCAAAGCAGGCCTACTTTGGCACGGCTGTTGCCCCCCCGGCGTATGGGTGCCTCCACCAGCCTGTACGTCAGCCATGCCAGCACGAAGCTCAACGCAAGCACGACCAGACGGGCATTCCAAGGTGCGTGCCCTCGCTCGAGAATTTGCAAGAACGACAAAAGCGGCCAGTGCCACAGATAAAGGGGATAGCTGATCAGCCCCACAAACACCATTCCCCGGTTGGCGAGGATTACCCGGTTCATCCACGCGTCGGGCCCCACGCCAATCAGCAAAAAGGCCCCGGCCACGGGCGCCAGGGCCCACCATCCCGGGAAATTTTTCGTACTGTCCAACCCGAAAACGGTTGCGGCCAGCAGGACCAGCGCAGCTAAAGACAGAAAGTTCCGAACAGCGGGGTCAACCTGCAAGCCCGCGGCGCCTTCAGAAACCAGCCGTGGAGCCCAACGCCTCAGATGCGCCACCAGCTGCTGTTTTTTAAACAACTGGACATAGGCCAGTACAGACCCCGTCAATATTTCCCAGAATCTTGTGTGAGGCAGGAAGAAGGTTCCGGCCGGATCCATCAGGCTCAATCCAAAAGAAAAAAGTCCGAGTACAACGACGAATGCCAGGACATTCACACGTGATTTCCATACACACCAGATTGCCAGGGGGTAGACCAGGTAGAACTGCTCCTCGACAGCCAGGGACCACAGGTGCATCAAAGGCTTGAACTCTACCGCCGTGTCGAAATACCCCGTTTCTCCCCAAAGAGCGAAGTTCTGAATGAAGCCAAGACTCGCGGCAATATGCCTGCCAAGTTGCCTGAACTCATCAGTGGAAAGCGTAAACCAGCCCAATAAATAAGCCCCTGCGAGCGCAAGAATCAAGGCAGGAAAAATCCGCTTGATGCGATGCGCATAAAACAAGGAAAAACTAAAATTCTCCTGCAGCATGCCTCTGAAAATGATGTTGGATATGAGGAAGCCGGAAATGACAAAGAAGATATCCACGCCGGCAAATCCGCCCGGCAACCTACCCGGAAAGGCGTGAAAAAGGACAACCGCAAGGATGGCAACCGCACGCAAACCGTCGATATCGGACCGGTACGATGAACTGCCGAGTGTTAAGGCTTTCCCCGCAAACGCGTCGAAAGAAGAGCTTGGTTTTTCGGCTGCAGCGTCTGCGGTGATGAGCTTTTTTGTCGTGTGCTGAGGGAACTCAGCGCTTGTTGTTAACGGTTCAGCCATTCGTAAATGATCGACGGAAGTCGCATGTATTTTTAACTTGGGATTTCATGCGATTCGCATCTCGGCGTACCTGAAACATCCTCAAACAAACCGCTTGCTGCCGAGTGTACCGGTGAAGGACGCAATCGACCCCGGCTCTGCCTCGGTGAAATTACAAAGTTCATGTCCGTCGCAACATCACGGTGACCGAACCAATTCGCCCCCGGTCAGGACGCTCTCAGGGCCATGACCCAGTGTGGCAAGGAACCTACATAGGTTCGCCTTCCTCTACGGGCCGGCCATCTCGCTGACGCCCTGCAGCAGCGCGCACCACCGAGGACAGCCGGAGCGGCTTTGGAGTGCATTCGCCCTACTTCAGCACCCCAAAAAGATTACTGAAGTCATCCGTCCAAGGCACCAATCCAGCGATCGGCTTTGACACCGAAATCGCAGCACGAATCGGTTCGCGCGCCAGCGCCTGCGGATCACGAGACACCAGCACCCAGTCGGTGCGGCGTAGATCTGAATTTTCCGCTTCATCATGGATCAATGCCGAGTGCAGGCCTCTGGCTGATGCGATGCGTTCCACCACCGGGGCCAAGGCCAGAAAGCGGTTGGTGACGTGGAAGGCGATCACGCCGTTGGGCTGCATGTGGCGCAGGTAGACGTCCATGGCTTCGGTGGTAATCAGGTGGACGGGCACGGAGTCGCCTGAAAAGGCGTCGACAGCCAACACGTCAAATTGCTGTGAGGCCTCGCGCTCCATGGCGAGCCGCGCATCACCCGGCACCCGGTCGATGTGAGCCAGGCTGCCGGGCAGAAAACTGAACTCCTCGTCTGCCAGTTTAAAAACGAGGGGGTTGATTTCATACGTGCGGTAGATATCTCCGGGCCGCCCGTACACCGCCAGGGTGCCGGCGCCGAGCCCGATCAGGCCGACACGGCGTGGCCCCGACGGTGCGGCGGCAATCGCACGCCCGATGCCCGAGGTACTTCCGTAGTAAGTGGTTGCTTCCTGCCGCCGCGCTGCGGCAAGATACTGTTCGCCGTGCTTGACCGAGCCGTGGTACAGCTGGCGCACCCGGTCTTCGGCGCTGGCGCCCTTGGTGTCCAGGGTCTGTAAGGTGCCGTAGAAATTGCGTTCCATGCGGCGGGCACCGGTCGTGTCGGCTTGCACCTGCTGGGCCAGGAACCACGCGCAGCACGCGGCCAGCGACAGCGAAAAGACCAGGCCACTGCGTTGATGCCGCCACAGCACCGCAGCGACCAATGCGCACAGCACCAGCCCGAGACCTAACTCGTAATACCCCGACAGCACATGCGGCGCGACCAGGCCTACGCTGATTCCGCCGAGAGCACCACCGAGCGAGAGCATGAGGTAAAACCGCGTGAGGTAGGCTGCCCCGGGGCGCAGGCGCGCCATCTCGCCATGCAGGAACATGCAAAAAGCAAACAGGCCAACGATATAGACGGGCAGCGCGGTTTTGACATTGAAACCGATATCGTCTTGCAGGCCGAAGGCACACAAGACGAGCATGACCGCAGCGAGCGGCAGGAACACCTGCCGGCGGTACCACTTGTCGCTCTCAAAGGCCAACACAAAGGTCAGCAAGTACACCGACAGCGGCACCACCCACAGGAAGGGAATCGCCGCCACGTTCTGGGTGATGTGGTTGGTAACGGCGAGCAGCAGCCACGACCCCAGCGCGGGCAGCGCGGCCCACACCAGGTAGTGATAAACACCCGGCCGCGCTGCCGGCATACCAGTGGCGGTGGTGGTGCCGATACCGTTGCCGTTGCTTGTGATTTGAACGGGTGCGGGCATGGGCACACAACGCCATACATACAGTGTCGTGCCTATGCACAACACCACAAAAACGCCGTAGGCTGCCGACCAGATAGTTGCCTGCTGGATCAGTGTGCTGTGAGGCTCAATCAGCACCGGGTAACTGAGCAGCGAAGCCAATGACGCGAAGTTCGATAAAGCGAAGTAGCGGTAGACCTGCGCGCTCCAGGCCGTGCGGGTGACCCATGATTGCACCAGGGGGCCGGTAGTCGACAGCAGGAAGTACGGCAGGCCAATCGTGCCGGCCAACAGGCCAAGAATCCACAAGGTCGGGCTTTCGTCGCCTGTTGGCTTCCAGAGCGTACTGGTGATGATGGGAAGAAATGCCAGGCTTGCCAGCAGCAACCCGACATGCAGCCATGTTTGTGCACGGACGCCAAGGCGGCGCGTGGTCCAGTCTGAATACATATAGCCCAGGAGCAATACCACCTGGAAGAACACCATGCAGATGGACCACACCGTGGCCGACCCGCCAAACCAGGGCAATATCTGCTTGGCAATGATGGGCTGGACCAGAAACAGCAGGAAGGCGCTGGTGAAGATGGTGCTGGCGAACAAGGCCTTGATGTATGCGGACATTCGTCGGGCACTTTCCAAACAGTTTTTTTACAGATAACGCCAAATGCCGGCCTCGCACGCTCTACGGTTCAATGACCCATTGAGGCCCAGCGGCATCTCTGATCGATTGCTATATTTTTAGTAGCTACTGGCCTAAGCAAGTAAAGGGCCAGAGGCCGATTCTTCTTAAAAATCGGCCGCCCAAATATTCAGAGTGACACGTGAAATGACAAGGCCCTCTCACTGGGGCGCAATCTCATAGTCCATCGCGTACGAATGCTTGCCATCGGCGATTTGGATGGTGAGGGTGCCAGTCAGCCCCAGCAGCTCGCCGGTGCCGGAATCGGGCACGACGCTGACCGTCAACTGGGGCGCGCCGCGGTTCATGGTGCCGCTGTGCTGCAACACAAAGCTGCCGCTTTTTCCGCGCAGCGTGCCGGTGACGCATTCCATGGCGACGTAGCCGGCTGAGCCTTTGACGGCGGTGCCGGCGCTCAGCATCTCGCCCTGGCTGGTGGCTTGCAGGTCGCCGCTGAACGTCTTGTTGATGGAGAGGCGTCCCATCAGCGGCCCGGCATCGGCATTGGCCAGGGCTTGCGGCAAGAGTTTGACTTCAAAGGTTCCGGTGGCGTGGGTCGGCATGGCGTTGGCTTTCAAGATAGGGGCAATGCCGCCGATGATGCACGAAGCGGAAGCCGCGATCAATGCGAGGTTGTCGGCCAGTCCGCAAAACCGTCAGGCATCGCGATAGGCTGTCAGGAGTTCTTTTTCGCGTGCTTCGCCAGCGACGTGGACGATCATGGTTCGCTCCAGCCTGACCACGGGATGACTCGCGCAATTCTTGGAGAACCAGAACGCTTCGGAAAGCGGCTCATCGGCATGCCAGGTCGTCATCACGAACTTGTCCTCTGGAATGTCTGTGGACTCGAACTGCTCTATGTTGGCGATGTCCACCGAGTCGTCCCATGCGCTGCAGTTGGAGCCCCAGGCCATCATGTACAGGCAGCCTGAGCGGACAAGCCAGTTGCTCAGCCCCGCTTGCCAATCCTCTGAAACCTCGGCCTCGACCACCACGACCGCTCGAAACGGCGTTTGTGCTGTCATGGAAGGCAAAGGACTTCCAGGCCTCAGATGTAGATAGTCGGCGGAATTTGGCATGGAAACCAGTATCGCCGCCATCATTCAGGCTTATCGCTGCCCAAACGGCTTGGCCGGCACCGTCTTCAAATACGCATACAGCGCCTGCGCATCCACATCGTTCAGCGCGCGCAGCGACTCAAACGGCATCACGGTGATCGCCGTGCCGTCCGGCCGTTTGCCATTACGCAGCATGGCCACAAAAGCGTCGGCATCCTTGTAGCGTGGCATTACGCTGCCTTCGCCGGGCGTCAGGTTGGCGGCTGCCGCCCAGTCAGGCGGGCCGCCGGGAATCTTGCCGCCGGCCAAAGTCGCACCATGGCAGCCTATGCACATATTGGCCACATAGGCGCCGTGCGCCGCTGTCACGCCTTCAGCAATCGGCTTGGCCGGCGGCAGCGTGTGGTCGATTTTTTGCGCGGCGTCCTTGATCGCGTCAAAAGCGTAGAGCACGCGCACCGGCAGGGGCAAATCCATCACGGCCGCGCCGCCCATTTTGGGCGGCAGGCTTTTGACATACGCCACCAGTGCGCCCAGGTCCTCGTCGGCGAAGCGGTTGTAGTCTTCGCTGGGCATGATGAAGACGGGGCGGCCGTCGGGCTTGACGCCGTGGCGCACGGTACGCACCCAGTCTTCCGGCGTGTAGCGCGCCACTACATTGCCTTCGCCCGGGGTGATGTTGGGGCCGGCCAGGCGCATCTTGCCGTCGTTCACGAATTCGCGGCCGGCGCCGCCAGCGCCGTGGCAGTCGGCGCAACCGCGCGAGTTATACAGATAGGCGCCGCGTTCCAGCGCCTGGGCCGTGGCCGGGATGGCCACTGGCTGCACGCTCACCTTGATCTGCCGCTTGCTTTTGCTGTCAGCCATCTGGCTTCCGACGACGGCCACACCGGCCAGCAGTACCACCGCCACGCCCGCCAGGCCGGCGGTCCATTTGATCCATCGCTTCATCGTCTTCCTTATGTAGGGGCTGCAGCGCGCCAACCAGTGCCCCGCAGCCCGTTCGCACGCTTGTGCTTTTTTAACAAAGGCGAAATTCTAAAAGTGCGGCTGGGTTTTGTCAGCTCGGCTTTACGTGAATATGACCCTTGAAACGGCCTGCGGGCGCTCAAACAGGATCCGTATTTACCTACAGAAGAGCCCAAAACCCGGTTTCAAAATCAGGCCCCTGCATGGCCCCGACAACCCAATCCCAAAAGGCAACCCCATGAGCACCTCTCACACCTACAGCGCTGACGAACGCCGCAAACGCATTTTCGCCATCGTCGGCGCTTCTTCCGGCAACCTGGTGGAGTGGTTCGACTTTTATGTGTACGCGTTTTGCGCCATCTATTTCGCGCCAGCGTTCTTCCCCTCCAGTGACCCGACCACGCAGTTGCTGAACACCGCCGGCGTGTTTGCCGCCGGCTTTTTGATGCGGCCTATCGGCGGCTGGCTGTTCGGCCGCATTGCCGACAAGCGCGGGCGCAAGACCTCGATGGTGATCTCGGTGATGATGATGTGCGCGGGCTCCCTGGCCATTGCCTGCATGCCGACCTACGCGAGCATCGGCGCGCTGGCGCCGGCGCTGCTGCTGCTGGCGCGCCTGTTTCAGGGCCTGTCGGTGGGCGGTGAATACGGCACTACCGCAACGTATATGAGTGAGGTCGCGCTCAAGGGCCAGCGCGGCTTTTTCTCGTCGTTCCAGTACGTCACGCTGATCGGCGGGCAGCTGCTGGCCGTGCTGGTGGTGGTGATATTGCAGTTTCTGCTGACGGAAGATGAACTGCGTGCGTGGGGCTGGCGCATTCCCTTTGTGGTCGGCGCGCTGGCCGCGGTGATTGCGCTCTTCCTGCGCCGCTCGCTTGAGGAAACCTCCAGCGCCGCCACGCGCGCCAGCAAAGACGCCGGCAGCCTGGCGGGCCTCTTCAAAAACCACAAGGCGGCGTTCTTCACCGTGCTGGGCTACACGGCCGGCGGCTCGCTGATCTTCTACACCTTCACCACCTACATGCAGAAGTACCTGGTCAACTCGGCCGGCATGTCGGTCAAAACGGCCAGCGGCATCATGACGGGCGCGCTCTTTGTTTATATGCTGATGCAGCCGCTCTTCGGCATGCTGTCCGACCGCATAGGCCGTCGCGCTTCGATGCTGTGGTTTGGCGGGCTGGGCGCGCTGTGCACCGTGCCGATTTTGACGGCGCTGCAAAGCGTGAGCAGCCCCATCGTGGCCTTCCTGCTGATCATCCTGGCGCTGGCGATTGTGAGCTTTTACACCTCGATCAGCGGGCTGGTGAAGGCCGAGATGTTTCCGCCTGAAGTGCGCGCCCTGGGTGTGGGCCTGGCCTATGCGGTGGCCAACGCAATCTTTGGCGGCTCAGCCGAATATGTGGCACTGGGCCTCAAGTCACTGGGCCATGAAACCACGTTTTACTGGTACGTGACCGGCATGATGGTGCTGGCCTTCTTGGTGGCATTTCGCCTGCCGCGCGAGGCGCGCTACCTGCACCACGACCACTGAGGCCAGAAGGGGGGCCATGAAGGCGACGACCCGTTAAATAGGGCGGAAACGGGACCGTATCGGGCGGCGGGACTATCGCGCCACCTGCACACGCAGGACGCGGCAATTGCTATGCTTGCCGGGTGAGTGCCCCGCCCCCTTCCAGCCCCGCCAAAATCCGCCGTATCGCCCATCTCGATATGGACGCGTTTTTTGCGTCTGTCGAGTTGCTGCGCTACCCGCAACTCAAAGGCCTGCCAGTCGTCATTGGCGGCGGCTGGCGCAAGGTTGACGAAGAGCTGCGTGCCGCGCAGGGCGAGCGGGCGCTGCGTTTCATCCCGGTCGAAAGCTTTCCGCTGCTGAAAGACTATGTGGGCCGCGGCGTCATCACCACGGCCACTTATGCGGCGCGGCAGTTCGGCGTGGGCTCGGCCATGGGCATGATGAAGGCGGCCAAGCTGTGCCCGCAGGCCATCGTGCTGCCGGTGGATTTTTCGGAAATCCGCAAGTACTCGCAGCTTTTCAAAAGCACCATTACCGACATCGCGCCCCTCATGCAGGACCGCGGCGTGGACGAGGTCTACATCGACTTCACCGATGTGCCGGGCGGCCAGCGCGAAGGCGGGCGTGTGCTGGCGCGGCTGATCCAGAAGGCGATTTTTGAGAAGACCGGCCTGACCTGCTCGGTCGGTGTGGCGCCTAACAAGCTGCTGGCCAAGATGGCGAGCGAGTTCAATAAGCCCAACGGCATTTCCATCATTTACGAGTCGGACCTGCAGGAAAAGATCTGGCCGCTGCATGTGCGCAAGATCAACGGCATAGGCCCCAAGGCCGGCGAAAAGCTGGCCAAACTGCATGTGCACACCATCGGCGAGCTGGCCGCGCAAGACCCGGGCTGGCTGGTCGACAACTTCGGCAAGGCCACCGGCGCGTGGATGCACGAGGCCGCCTGGGGCCGCGACGACCGCCCGGTGGTGACAGAGAGCGAGCCGGTCAGCATGAGCCGCGAAACCACGTTTGACCGCGACCTGCATGCGGTGCGCGACAAGGCCGCGCTGGGGGCCATCTTCACCGACCTGTGCCTGCGGCTGGGCGAAGACCTGCAGCGCAAAGGTTACGTGGCCAAGACGATAGGCATCAAGCTGCGTTATGACGACTTCAAGATCGCCACGCGCGACCAGACGTCGGAGTTCTACACCTCAGACGGCCCGACGATCCGCAAGCTGGCAGGGCTGTGCCTCAAGCGTGTGCCGCTGGAGAAAAAACTGCGCCTGCTGGGCGTGCGGGCCGCCACGCTGGCCAGGGCCGGGGACGAAGGCGTTGATGAACAAAAAAGGCCTGTAGCCCAGACGGAGCATGGGCAAGCAGCTCCTGAATCGATAGCAAACGACCAGCTGTTCTAGTTGTTTTAACGCACCCTCAAGATGTCACCAGGACGATCTCATCCTGGTGGTTGGCGATGTGGAAGGTGTGGGCCAATGAAAAGTCAGCCTTGCTGAGCGCACCGTACGCAAAATGCGGCTTGAGCGGCCCCTGGTACCCGGCGAATCGCGCTATGGCCGCACGCAGGCGGGCCGAGGCCGGCCGCCAGTCACCTTCACGACTGAGCACCGCGGCGCCCGGGATGGGCTCATTCAGGCTGTGGCTCATGTGCCCGCGCCATTTGAAAAAAGCAAACGCCGCCGCACCGGCCGTGTTCTGGAAGAGCGGGCTTTTAGGCTGGGGAAAGCCGTCCAGGCTCATCTCCACGCTTTGCGCCATGTGCTCCAGCATGGCGACCAGAGGCCATTGGCCGGTGGTTTTGACGCCGGCGGCGCGCTCAACCTTGTCCAGCCAGCGCAGCGCGTCGTCCAGCGACTGGACTTTGGGGACATCGGCCATGGCAAATCCTCCGGTGAGGGTCAGTGTTGTGGCGGCAAGAAAGTCGCGGCGTCTCATGGCTGCGATGGTAGCAGCCGGGGCGCCGGCAAGGCCTGGGCGCCAGGCGCCGCCAAATCAGAAGCCGGCGGGCGCATCAAACGGCTGAGTCCTACAGTCCCGGCGCGGCCGTGCTTCCCACAATGGCGTGCAATGACAGGTGCACGCCCCACCCCACCTCCGGCCAAAGCCGCGCCCAGCCTGCGAGGCATGGGCCTTGTCTATGTGAGCGACGACATGCCCGGCCTGGCCCGGCTGAAAAGCGGCCAGGGCTTTCGCTACCGCGACGCCGCAGGCCGATGGATCAAGGACCCGGAAGAAATCCGCCGCATCCAGAAGCTTGCCATCCCGCCCGCCTACACGCGCGTATGGATCTGCCCCGACCCCAACGGCCACCTGCAAGCCACCGGCTACGACGCACGGGGCCGCAAGCAGTACCGCTACCACCCCGACTGGCAGGCAAGCCGTAACGACAGCAAGTTCGAGCGGCTGCTGGCATTCGGCCATGTCCTGCCGCGCATACGCGCCCGCGTGGCACGCGACCTGGCGCCGCGCCGCAATGAGCCGGTAAGCCGCAAGCTGGTGCTGGCCACCCTGGTGCGCTTGCTGGACACCACCTTTGTCCGCGTCGGCAACGACGAGTACGCACGCGACAACGGCTCCTACGGCCTGACCACCTTGCGCAACCCGCATGCCGGCGTGCGCGGCAAAACATTGCAGTTGCGCTTTCGCGGCAAAAGCGGCGTCATGCACAACCTGAAAGTGGACGACCCCAAGGTGGCGGCCGTGGTGCGGCGTTGCCAGCAGCTGCCGGGGCAGTTGCTGTTTCAGTATGAAGACGAAAAAGGTGAATTGCACGCAGTGGGTTCGGGCGACGTCAATGACTACCTTGCAGAGATAACTGCTCCACCCACAAGAAGCAGACATGCGTCGACACAAGTTCCCCATCAAACAGGGGCCGCGGAACTGGCTTTGCCAGGCCGCAGGCGCAGCGGCCCCCTTGGGGGGCAGGACGCTACACGAAGTGAGCAACCGTGGGGGCACCATTTCACCGCCAAGGATTTCCGCACCTGGCACGGCACGGTGCAGGCGCTGGAGCTGACGCGGCTGGCTTGCAGCACGAGCGGCGCGGGCGGCCTTAAAGATGACGCCAAGGCGCGCGGCTACAGCGCCAAAGCCGTGCTGCAGGAAGTCGCCCGCCTGCTCGGCAACACGCCGGCCGTCTGCAAGAAGTCCTACATTCACCCGGCGGTGCTGGCACTGGGCGGCAGCCTGGCACAAGATGCAGCGGCGATGGGCAAGCTGTGGCCGCAGCTTGAATCCGGCAAGAAGCTGCGCCGGCTGTATGCGGCCGAACACCGCTTGATGCGTTTTCTCGCCAACCATCATCGCGCGCTGAAAACCCAGGCGCGGGTGGCCGGCAAGGCGGCGAAGGCTACAAGTAAAGCCTCAAAGAAGGCAAAGCCCGCCGGCTAACCCGGCGCCCCGTTTTTCACATTCACTTCAGCGTGGCCAGGTAAGCGATCAGGTCGGCCCGCTCTTTCGCGCTGTCGACCTGAAAGCCCATGCGCTGCCCCACCACCAATTGCTCAGGGTCTTCCAGCCAGGCGTTGAGCGTCTGCGGCGTCCAGCGCAGCCGTGAACGCGCCAGTTCATCCGAATATTGATAGCCCGGCAGGCTGCCCACGCGCCGGCCCATCACGCCGCGATGGGCGGGGCCGATCTTGTTGCTGTCAATCGCGTGGCAGGCCGTGCAGCGCTGCTGGTAGAGCGCCATGCCGCGGGCCGCGTCGCCCGGTGGCGGGGTGAGCCATTCCCGCGCTGGAGCCGGCTGGGCGTGCGCCGGAGCCAGGGCGGTGCTCGCGGCCAGCAGGAGCATTGCGCAAAAGGGTTTGATCAGCAGGACTGAGGCTGTGGGTAGTGGGAAAACAGGCATGTATCTGTCTCGCTGTTGAAGTGTTGCGGGAGATACGCGGCCGGGCGGCAGATGGATGTGGGCCTGTCCTGGTTTTGTGTTTGTGCTTTTTGCTGAGTTCTGCTGGCCGGGAGTCGCCCGGCATGCGAGTAACTTTCTTTTGCTTCGCCAAAAGAAAGTCACCAAAGAAAAGGCGACCCTACTTGCTGCGTCCCTTCGCTTCGCTACGGGCAACCTGCGGTGCTCGGTCCAGCCGGGGTCAAAAACAACTCGCCTGCGGCTCAAACAAGTTTTTGCCCTGATCCGTCTGGCCCTGCGCTCCT
>JAJKJM010000001.1 GCA_021153985.1 Polaromonas sp. | reverse complement strand
CTTCCGACACCACACCTCCTGACCCCAGCCTCCAAGGACCCCGCCGCATGGAACAGACCACCCCGCAAAACGCCAACCACGACACCGCCCAGCTCATGGAGCAGATTCTTTACGAGGTCAAGCGCGTCGTCGTCGGGCAGGACCGCTTCCTCGAGCGCGTCATGGTCGCCATCCTGGCCCAGGGCCATCTGCTGGTCGAGGGCGTGCCGGGTCTCGCCAAGACCCTGACCATCAAGACCCTGGCCAACACCGTGCAGGGCCAGTTCAAGCGCATCCAGTTCACGCCCGACCTGGTGCCGGCCGACCTGGTGGGCACGCGCATCTACAACCAGAAAACCGGCGAGTTCAGCACCTCGCTGGGCCCCGTCTTCACCAACCTGTTGCTGGCCGATGAAATCAACCGCGCGCCCGCCAAAGTACAAAGCGCGCTGCTGGAAGTGATGCAGGAACGGCAGGTGACGATAGCCGGCACCACGCACAAGGTGCCCGAGCCCTTCCTCGTCATGGCCACGCAAAACCCGATCGAAACCGAGGGCACCTACCCGTTGCCTGAGGCGCAGGTCGACCGCTTCATGATGAAAGTGCTGGTGGACTACCCCACCGACGACGAAGAGTTTGTCATCGTGCAACGCGTGACCGGCCCGGCCGTCGCCGTCAGCGCCGTGGCCACCACCGAACAACTGGCCGCGCTGCAGGCCGAGTGCCGCCGTATTTATGTCGACCCTTCGCTGGTGCAATACGCCGTGCGCCTGGTGTCGGCCACACGCAACCCGACCAGGCATGGCCTTAAGGATTTGCAGCGCTTCATTACCTTCGGCGCCAGCCCGCGCGCCACCATCAACCTGACCGAAGGCGCGCGCGCCCTGGCCCTGTTGCGCGGCCGCAGTTATGCGCTGCCTGAAGACATGACGGACCTGGTGCCGGACGTGCTACGGCATCGGCTGGTGTTGTCGTATGAAGCGCTGTCCGAAGGGCTGTCGGCAGATGGCCTCGTTGCAAAAATCATGGCAAAAATTCCCCAACCGGCCAAGCCGCTGGAACATGAAAAACTCGCAGCCTAGCCAGTCAACTCCCACGCCCGCCGCCAGCGCAGAGCAACTGCTGCGCCGGCTGGAGTGGACCGTGCTGCGCCGGCTCGACGGCCTGCTGCAAGGCGACTACCGCACGCTGCTGCGCGGCGCCGGCATGGACCTGGCCGACCTGCGCGAATACCAGCACCACGACGACGTGCGCCACATCGACTGGAACGTCACCGCCAGGCTGCAGCAACCGCATGTGCGCGTCTTCACCGAAGACCGCGAGATGAGCGCCTGGTTCCTGCTTGACTTAAGCCCCTCGATGGACTTCGGCTCCAGTGAGCAGCGCAAGCGCAATGTCTCCGCCGAATTCGTCGCCGTGCTGGCCCGCATGCTCACGCGCCACGGCAACCGCGTGGGCGCCATGCTCTACGGCTCGGGTGTTGACGCCGTGATTCCCGCACGCGGCGGCCGCCACCATGTGCTGCATTTGCTGCACACCCTGCAGGCAAGGCCTGAAAGCACCGTCCTCGGCGCCACCCGGCTGCACGAGCTGCTTGAATCCGCAGCCAACCTGGTGCGCCGGCGCTCCACCGTGTTTGTGGTGTCCGACTTCATCACCGAGCCCGGCTGGGAAAAGCCTTTGGGCCAGCTCGCCCGCCGCCATGAGGTGGTGGCCGTGCGCCTGCTCGACCCGCTGGAGCTGGACCTGCCCGACCTTGGCCTCATCCCCATCCGCGATGCCGAAACCGGCGAGCAACTGCTTGTCGACACGCATGACGCCGGCTTTCGCAAACGCTTTGCCCGTATCGCGGCCCAGCGCGAGGCCGAGCTGCGGCAGTCGCTGGCGCGCGCCGGCGTCGACACGCTGGAGTTGTCGACCGACGACAATCTGGTCGACGCCATCATGCGCTTTACCGACTTGCGCAAGCGCCGCAGCCGCACGTCGGGTGCCGCCCGCGGCGCACTGCCTGCCCACCTGAAGCACGCGGCCTGACGCGGCCAAGGACTCTTCACCATGAACTTCAGCTGGCTCACCGCCCCGATGTCCAAACTGCCTTTGCCGACTTTTCTGTGGCCGGAATTTTTGTGGCTGCTGCTGGCCATTCCGCTGCTGGTGCTGGTCTATATCTGGCTGTTGCGCCGCAAAAAGAAGAACGTGCTGCGCTACGCCAGCCTGTCCATCGTGCGCGAAGCCATGGGCCGCGGCCAGGGCTTTCGCCGGCACGTTCCGCCGCTGTTGTTTTTGCTGTCGATTGCCGCGATGCTGTTCGCCGCCGCACGGCCCTTCGCCGTCATCAGCCTGCCTTCGCAGCGCGAAACCATCATCCTCGCCATGGACGTCTCGGGCAGCATGCGCGCCAGCGATGTACTGCCCAATCGCCTGGTCGCCGCGCAGAATGCCGCCAAGGCTTTCCTCGCGGACTTGCCGCGCAATGTGCGCGTGGGCATCGTCGCCTTTGCCGGCACCGCCTCCGTCGTGCAGCAACCCACGTTGAGCCGCGAAGACCTGGTCGTCGCCATCGACAAGTTCCAGTTGCAACGCGGCACGGCGATTGGCAACGGCATCGTCGTCTCGCTGGCCGAGCTCTTCCCTGACGCGGGCATAGACCTCGCCTCCATGCAATACGGCCGCGAAAAACCGCGCGGCACTTCCATCGACCAGGCCCTGACCCCCGACAAAGACGCCAAGAAGGAGTTCGTGCCCGTCGCCCCCGGCTCCTACACCTCGGGTGCCATCATTTTGCTGACCGACGGCCAGCGCACCACCGGCGTCGACTCACTGGACGCCGCCAAAGCCGCCGCCGACCGCGGCGTGCGCGTCTACACCGTCGGCGTGGGCACGGTAGACGGCGAGACGATTGGCTTTGAAGGCTGGTCCATGCGCGTCAAGCTCGACGAAGAAACCCTCAAAGGCATCGCCCGCGCCACGCAGGCCGAGTACTTTTATGCCGGCACCGCAGCCGACTTGAAAAAGGTTTATGAGACGCTGAGTTCGCGGCTGGCGATTGAGAAGAAAGAGACGGAGATTTCCGGGCTGCTGGCGCTCGTCGCCGCCGCGCTGGCCTTGGTGTCGGCGAGCCTGTCACTGCTGTGGTTTAACCGGATTCTCTGAAGGCGCGCCAGGAATTTTATGAAAAAAGTGGCTGCAGCCCAATAGACACCTGCACTGGAAGCTATTCTTTTGATAGCGGCTGGACCCGGCCCGCGACCCCGGCCACGCACCGGTTTTCTTTGCAGCCCCGCTCCGAACGCGTTACCTCCTCCATTTGCAGGACTTTTTTGTAGGCGGGCACCGAAGTACGAAAATGGTTTTCGCCGACACCGCGCCGCGCGCCGGATTTGAAGATGTAGCGCATGAACACTTCAATCCAGATCCCCCTTATCGAACTCCCCGTCCTTGACATCGACGAGCACGGCGAGCCTTCCAACGACGAGGCCCAGGCCAAGTCCAGCACCGGCGAATTGCTGCGCGGCTTGCTGCTCGGCATAGGCGCGCTCGTGTCGGTGCACGTGGTGTGGCAGGTCGCGCTGCTGACCTTGCACTGGCTAGGCTTGCTGCCGTAGTGCGTTCTTGCCTGTCTTTGCCTGTCATCGACTGGCACTGACCGGTGGGTAATTCGCGCCGGCACGGCTAAAACCGGGGCCGATTGCATGCTTGCGGCAAAACATATATGATATGCATCATGCGAAACGCACATCCCACCAAAGTCAACGCCCGAACCGCCGCCAAAGAAGCCTCACACGACCGCATCGTGTCCGTTGCCGCGCGGGCCATCCGCCGCAGCGGTTATAGCGGCACCGGCGTGGCCGACATCATGAAAGAAGCCGGCCTGACGCATGGCGCGTTCTACGCCCACTTCGCGTCGCGCGAGGCCATGCTGGCCGAAGCGGCCACCCGCGCCTGCGCCGACGCCGCTGCCCTGGCTGCAGGCGTGGTAGCTGGCGTGCCCACAGAGCAGGCACTGGAATCCATGGTGCGCAGCTACCTCTCGCCTGAGCACCTCGAGCAGGTTGAAATGGGATGCCCCCTGGTGGCGCTGGGATCGGAAACAGTACGCCAGGCGCCCGAGATACGCCGCGCGACCACCCGGCACATCAAGGAAACGATTGATTTTGTCGCTCGCCAGTCCCCTGACTGGGGACAGCCCGGCGCCCACGAACGGGCGATGGTGGCCCTAGCCACCATGGTCGGCACCCTGCTGCTGGCCCGCACCGTTGACGAACCCGCACTGGCAGACAGCCTGCGCGAGGCCGCCATCAAGCACTTGGCCCCCGTTGCGGCCCCTGCCCGCACTTCCACCTGAAATCAAGACACAGCGCCTATCGGCCTTTCGCTCGCCCACATATATGACAAACATCATGTGAAATCAATGCAACGGCGCCCTAGGCCGGTCGTTCCCCATCCCGTATCCACACCCTGAAAGAAAACACCATGGCTACTGAAAACAAAATTGCGCTCGTGACGGGCGCCTCCTCAGGCATCGGCAAAGAGACCGCGGAGCGGCTCGCAACAGCCGGCTACCAGGTCTACGGCACCAGCAGGCGCGGCGGCCGGCCCGGCGGGCAACTGTTCGACATGTTGTCCCTGGACGTGACCCAGGACGAGTCGGTTGAGGCCGCCGTCCAGACGCTGATTCAGCGGGAAGGCCGCATCGACCTGCTGGTCAACAACGCGGGCTTCGGGGTCGCTCCAGGCGGAGCGGAAGAGAGTTCGATCGCGCAGGCCCAAGCCATCTTCAACACCAACTTCTTCGGGGTGGTCCGGATGACGCGCGCCGTCGTGCCGCACATGCGCCGGCAAGGTGCTGGACGCATCATCAACATCGGCTCCGTGCTGGGTTTCCTGCCAATGCCGTACGGGGCCCTGTACGCGGCGACGAAGCATGCGGTCGAAGGCTACTCCGAGTCGCTCGACCATGAACTGCGCACCAGGGGCATCCGGGTCTCGGTCATCGAGCCCGCCTACACGAAGACGCCGTTCGACGCGAACTTCCTGGAACCCGACGCCAAGCTCGACGAGTACCGCGAGGCTCGCGTCGCCGTGAGCCAGCGCGTGAAGGAAGTGATGGAGACTGCGGAACAGCCGGGCGTCGTGGCCGACACCGTGTTGAAAGCGGCCAGTGCCACTCGCCCCAAACTCCGATACACAGCCGGCGGGCTCGCCAACCGCCTGCGATTGCTCCGCACATTTGCGCCAGCCGGTCTGGTGGATGCCGGGATTCGAAAAGATTTGCGGCTCGACGTGATGCCGGCGGTGAAAACATCATGAAAGCATTCGTCGTTGAACGTTATGGAAAAAAGAGCGGTTTGCGGTTGGCGGACATGCCGGAGCCGGAACTGCGCGATGACGAGGTCCTGGTCCAGGTGCATGCCGCCGGCGTGAACCAGCTGGACTTCAAAATCCGGGACGGCGAGTTCAAACTCATCCTGCCCTATCGCCTGCCTCTCATCCTGGGCCACGACGTTGCCGGAGTGGTCGTCAAGGTCGGCCCCCGCGTGCGACAGTTCAAGGTGGGCGATGAGGTCTATGCGCGGCCCGATGATTTCCGGATCGGCACGTTTGCGGAATTTGTTCCCGTCAAAGAGGCATCCCTGGCACTCAAGCCTGCGGGGCTCACGATGGAAGAAGCTGCGTCCATCCCGCTGGTGGCTTTGACGGCCTGGCAGGCATTGGTCGAGAAGGCCAAGCTGAAAAAAGGGCAGAAGGTCTTCATCCAGGCCGGCTCAGGGGGTGTTGGCACCTTTGCCATCCAGCTGGCCAAACATCTGGGCGCCACCGTCGCCACAACGACGAGCACGGCCAATGCCGCGCTTGTCAAAAGCCTGGGTGCGGACGTCGTGATCGATTACAAGACACAGGATTTTGAAGATGTCCTGCGCGACTACGACGTCGTGCTCAACAGCCAGGACGGCAAGACGTTGGAGAAGTCACTGCGTGTGCTGAAGCCCGGCGGGAAACTCATCTCCATCTCCGGCCCACCCGATCCCGCATTCGGCAAGGAAAGCAGTGCGCCTGCCTTCGTCAAGCTGGTGATGCGCATGCTGAGTTCAGGCATCCGGCGCAGGGCGAAGGGCCGCGGAGTTGATTACGCGTTCCTCTTCATGAAGGCCAGTGGCAGCCAGCTGCGCGAGATCACGCGGCTCTTCGATGCGGGAGCCCTCCGTCCAGTGATGGACCGGGTCTTTCCGTTCGAGGCAACCAACGAAGCCCTGGCTTACGTCGAGGGGGGCCGTGCCAAAGGCAAGGTCGTCATCAAGGTCAGGTGAGCCTGTTTCCCTAGTCCGCCTTTCCCCCTTTTGCTTTTCCCTAATTCTGCTTTTCCTTATTCTGCTTTCCCACCCACTGGAGTTTTCTCATGCAAATCAAAAACGCTGTAGTCCTCGTTACCGGCGCCAATCGCGGCATCGGCCTAGCATTCGCACGCGAGCTGCTCGCCCGCGGCGCCCGCAAGGTCTACGCGGCCGCCCGTGACCCCTCCACCATCACGCTGCCCGGCGTTCAGGCCGTGAAGCTGGACGTCACCAAGCCTGAAGACGTAGCAGCCGCCGCAGCGCTGGCGCCGGATGTCACGCTGGTGATCAACAACGCCGGCATCGCGCAGCCCGGTGGCTTTCTGGCGGCCGACAGTGAAGACACCGCCCGGCGCATTTTCGAGACCAACGTCTACGGCGTGTTGCGCGTGAGCAAGGCCTTCGCGCCGGTTCTCAAAAACAACGGCGGTGGCGCGCTGCTCAACGTCTTGTCGGTTTCCTCCTGGATAAACGGCGGCGAACTGGCGGCCTATTCGGCCAGCAAGTCCGCCGCCTGGTCGCTGACCAATGCCTTGCGCTCCGAACTTGCGGCACAAAAGACGCAAGTGCTGGGCTTGCACATGGGCTACGTTGACACCGACCTCACGCGCGGGTTTGAGGTCCCGAAAGCCAGCCCTGAGGACATCGTCAAGCAGGCGCTGGACGGACTTGAAGCAGGCGCCGACGAAGTGCTGGGCGATGAGATCACCCGGCAGATCAAGGCGGGGATGACGGCCGCGAGGCCGAGCTATCTTCCGCAGGCGGCCTGAAGCGGAGGAGGCTTCAGTCTCTCGCCCCCTCCGCATGTGGGTAAACCGGATTAGTAAAGTCCCGGCTTATCGTTTTGGTTTGCTAACCTCGTGACCAATCACGCCGCCGACGGCTGCGCCGCCCACGGTACCCAAGGCACTGCCGCCGCTGAGCGCAGAGCCGGCCACGCCGCCTACGCCCGCGCCGATCGCGGTATTACGGTCTTGCGTCGACATGCCGCTACAACCGGCCAGGCCGGCGAGACCCGCTACTACGGCCACTGAAAGCACGCTGTGTTTAATGCTGTTCATTTTCAATCTCCTTAACAAGTTGATGAAGGTGCTTGAAGAGCCAATGCCGCTCGATTCTTCGTCACGCCATCAAACCCTTCTTCACGAGAATGAATCGCACACCGCTGGCAGCTGCGCGCCTGGGCGGCGGCGTTTCATTGCTGGTGTATTCATGCTAGGCCGCAGCTTGCCGCCGGGTGTAGGACGATGCCCCAAGGACCCGTCCCATTTCGCGAACCGGCTTGGCAGGCGAAGCAGCAGAAACGGCGGAGCCGGGGCGGCAATAGCGCCCTCCGCGCAGGACACGATTCACCGGCCCCGGTGAGGGCGGGTCTCAGCCCTTGCGGGCCGCCTCTATCGTGGCGACGTCGATCTTCTTCATCTTCATCATCGCGTCAAACACGCGCTTGGCTACCTTGGGGTCGGGGTCGGCAATCCCGTCAGTCAGCACGCGCGGCGTGATCTGCCATGACAGCCCCCATTTATCCTTGCACCAGCCGCACTCGCTCTCCTGGCCGCCGTTGCTGACGATCGCATTCCACAAGCGGTCGGTCTCGGCCTGGTCGTCGGTCGCGATCATGAAAGAGAAGGACTCGTTGTGCTTGAAGTGCGGGCCACCGTTCAGCCCGACACAGGGAATACCGGCGACGGTGAACTCGACGGTCAGCACGTCGCCCTGCTTGCCGTCCGGATAGTCGCCCGGTGCGCGAAAGATGGCGCCCACGCTGCTGTCGGGGAATGTTTTGGCGTAGAAGTTGGCGGCCTCAACAGCATCGCGTTCGTACCAGAGGCAGATTGTGTTTTTGCTGGCTTTCTTGCTGGGCATGTTGTTGGGCATGGGGTGTGTCTCCTGTCGTTGTGGTGAGTTGAGGAATTGAGCGCCCCGGCCGCCGCCGGGACGCAAGAGCGCCTATGGTATTCATTGAAACCAGGCTTGGGAGGCCGAACTAACCCCTGGATCTGGACGGGTCCGCCGAACGTGGATAAGTCCGCTCTTCCTCAAGCGTTCCATCGGCGCGGTGGATTTTCACGGAGCCGGTTTTACCGGCCATGAACGCATGCGTAGCCTCAAGGATTTCGGCCTTGGTGGGCTTGCTGATGGATGCGCGGTCAGCCCCTTGCCGGGTCAGGTCCCAATGGCCATCGTGCGATTTGATGTGGTAGTTGTCCATACGGTCTCCTGTTAAAAGGCGCATCGTATGGCGCAAATTTGCCACTGCGGTGTAGGACAGCTTCTAGCGATTGACGGTCAAGGGTGCTTTGACAAAGCCTTATAGCCGCGCCTTGTTCTCAGGCTCTTCGGAAGACGGACGGCGCATGGCGCTGGCAACGCTTGCAGGCAAGCTCTATAGCGCTGGGCACATCTGCAACGCTTGCTCCACTGCTGGCGCATCGCAAATCGCGGTCGAGGTCGAGGTCGAAGTGTTGACGCACGTTTTTTGAGACGGTCACTCACATCCAGACACATTTTCACCGTCCTCGCCCGATCTCCCCTATTTACCTCTTGGAACTAATTTCTTCCTCACGACGCTTGCTAGCCTGGGCCGGAATTTGCTTCTTAAAACTAATGACTTCTGTCCCGCAAAAGCCACTCACAAAACCGTGACGAAGAAGGCTGTGTCGGCCATCATTGAAACCTTTTGTTACATAGATGAGGGCGCAGATTTCACATGAAGATTCCTACTTTCCATCCTCAACTTGCGGAGGATGTGGCCACAGCTTTTGTTCATGCCACCGCTGCCCGGTGGTCATTTCCACGAGTCGAGATCCAGGAACGTGTCCCCATCGTGCTGGTCTGTGTCGACACACATCCGTCAGACAGGCACGGCATAGAGGCTTCCGTCAGAGAGTCCATTGCGCACGCGCTCAACAAAGTGGTGCCTGCGCACCCGGACCACAAGTTCGGGCTCTGGATGGTGCTGTTTCTTGGCGGCGGGAAAATCTACGAGGCGCTTCACCCGAGTGAGTTTCACGACTAGCCAGCGTGAGTGCAATTGCGCAGTGCCGCCAACTGCGTCGTGCATCGCGGGCTCCCTCCTGCCATCAAGGAAGAGTCGCTATTTCAGGCTCTGGCCACGTGCCCGCCACCGCAGGCAACAAGCGCTTACTGCACGTAGCATTCCCGCCGCAGCAAGGCCAGCGCGTCGTGGTGCGCATGAACGGCATCGCTTTGCAGCGTGGCTTGCGCCTCTTCCACAAAGTCATTCCACAAGCTGGCGTAGGCATCCTGGTGCTGCACCGGCGCGTGGTCCGCGATGTACTGATGGGCCAGCGCGGGATTGAAACCGGATTTGCGGATCTTGCGCAGCAGGGTCGCGGCGCTTTTTTCCGTCAGCAGCGTCTTGGGCGCGGACCCGGCGGCCACGCACAGGAACAGGGTCAACAGCGACCCATCGTCCGCATTGCCGCCGGTCACCTTGGTCCACACGGCGGATGCCTGGCGGTCATGGTGATCGACCTCGTTGAGGCCGTCTTCCACCCAGAAATACCGGCCCATGAAGGCCGGGCTGCGGTCAAACAGCTGGCGTGGCGGCAAGGCCGTATCCAGTATTTTGGGCGCGTCGGCCATCACCGACTGCCGCACCGCCTCGACCACATCCCGCAGGTGGGCAGGCAGTTTTTTTGGAACGGCGAGCGGCAGCGCAGCCGCAACTGCAGGCGAAACGGCCCCGTGTTTTTTGCGCAAGGCGGCGATCATTTTCTCGAAAGCAACCCAGTCGGGCATCTCGCTGCGGCCCGTCGCCAGCACCAGCAAGGCGGTGCGAATCACCGCTTCGGCATCCGCACCCGCTTCTTCGAGTTCGGCGGCGTCCATGCCCAGCTCTGCGGCCAACCAGACGGCCGCATCCACCACCTGCGCGACGTGGCTGCGCCTGGCAAGCTCGGCCTGGTAGTCGGCCAGGTTGCGCAGCGACCATTTGGCCAACAGCGGAATGTGTTCGTCGGTGAAGCCGGCGCGTTCATTCATGCCGAAGTGGCTAGTTTGCGGCATGGCGATCAGGGCTTTGAGCATGTCCGAGCCGCCCTTGGAGCGCGACAGCAGCGAGAAATCGCGCAGCGACTCAGCCGCCTGCTGCAGGTCGCCGTCGCAAGAATGTTCGAGGTACAGGCTGATCAGGTTGACCATGCGGTCGCGGGCTTTTTCAAGCTCCGGGCGCAAATACTCATTGCCGAAATAACGCGCGATCTGCACCATGCCTTTGGGGCCCTCGACCCGCATAGCCTCGATTTTCTCGGCGCCGATGATGCCGTGCTGCACGCCGTACTGCAGCGCTTTTTCAAAAAAGGCGCGCGTATCGTAGAGCGAGATGGCGGAAGGCGAAGACATGGGCGTTTGCAAGTTCAGATCGCCGATTCCTCGTCGGACTCACGCGCCGTCGGTGTGGCTTTGCCGCGATCGGTATCGCTGGTCTCGACCTTGCCGTCGTCCTGCACGTCATCTTCGTTTTCGTCTTCTTCATCGGGCACTGCCTTGTGAGCACTGCCCTTGGCGCGCAGCACCATCAGCATTTCAATGAACAGGTCCGGCAGTTCGTAACGCAGCAGCCAGGCGAGCTGCATCCAGTCCTGGTCGGCGATCTCTTCCTGCTGGACACGCGGCCTTTCGTAGGCCGAAGCCAGCAGGGCCGACTGGGACAGCATCTTGCCGTACTCGTCGGCCGGGTCAAAGCTGCCGCTGCGCGCAAAGCCCTCGACACGGCTCCACTGGTCCGAAAAATAATCGGCGAGGGCTTCGCTGCCACCCTCCAGGTCGCCAATCGCCGTCAGAAATTCCACCGGGTCCGCGTCCTCCCGAAAGATCACCGCATTGACCATGCCGCGCAAATGCGTACGGGTCAGGTCCTTGTAGAGCTTTTCAATCACCACGGCGCGGGCAAACTGCGCGGGCGTGAGCAGCAGGCTGACCACCGAGGCCTTGGAGTTGTCGTACTCGCGAATCACGGCCAGCACGTCCTTGGGCGGCAACTGCTCCAGCACCACCATCAGGGCGGCATCACCTTCGTCGTCGGCCAGCCCGACCAGCGCAGCCTCGGCGCCGACGATGTCGCCAGCCGCAATCAGGCTTTGGGTTTTTTCAATCAGGGCGAGATGGTTCGTCATCAGGGTTTCACTTTCCAGTTCATGCGTGCTTGCATCAGTCTTTGGCGTCAAAGCCCTGCTGGACCAACCAGTCGGAACCTGCCTCATGGCGTGCCCGGGCATCGCCGCTTTGCTCACGGTCGTCATCGCCCTCAAACATCACCGGGGTGTTGTCGCCGTTCTCATCGCTGTCTTCGTCTTCATCGCTGTCATCGCTGTCACCGCTCTCCTCAGCGTTCACGATGGACGGGGCCACCGGCAGGCCGGCCATGTATTCCATCCCCGCCGTCAGCGTCAAAAATTTCTCCCCGCCGGGTGCCTGCAACACGATGTGCGCCAGGTCCTGCGCCCACGGCGCCAGCACAAAGCCATCCGCCAGGCTGCCCCAGGCCGGAAAGCCGTCGGCATCAACATCGTGGGTGAGCAGGTGTTCCATCACGGCTTTGCCCGTGAAATCAAAACCCTGGTGAAACACCACCGCCACCATCTCGGGGCTGGTGTCCATCATCTGGACCAGAAAAGCCATCTCCTGGCGCTTGCCAGCCAGGCGCTGGTGCAGCACGTCACGCCCCTCAGAGTCGAATCGCAGGTCATCCATCTCGGACTGGTAAGCCGAGCGCAGGTCGAGGAAATAGGGAGAGACGCTCATGCTGCCGGGTTTTTCATAGGATGGTCTTTGTTGGGTCAGCAAGGTTCAATAGCGGGTTGAAATAGTCGGCCCAGATGGCACGCGCGGTGTCGATCGGGCTGTCGAGCAGGTTGCGGCGGCGGTTGTCGTCATAGGCCTGGCGCTTGTCCGCATCGGACAACACCTCATAGGCCTGCTGCACCGCCCTGAAACGCTCGGGCGCATCGGGGCTTGCATTTTTGTCGGGGTGCCAGAAGGAGGCCTTCAGGCGAAAGGCCTTCTTGACATCGGCCAGCGTTGCCGCGCTGTCCAGCCCGAGGGCGGTGTAGTGATCAGTCATGCGAAAGTGGCTGTGTCCTGGACCGCAGGCAGGGAGCTGCACGGCATGTTGGGAGGCTCACGAGGTGAGGGGGATCGCCTGCGCGCGTGGCGAAGCGATCAAGGATTATGCCTGTCTGGGGCTCTGCGGGCTGGCGGGCGGGAAATGGCCTTTTTCGGGCCGGCGTCGCCCATCATCACCTTCGCAACATCGACGAAGCCAACACGGCCTGGCGAAGTGTCATTCTCTGGCAATATGCGTCTAGCTTCACAATACCGGTGAGTTATAGGAAGTAAACATGAAATTCTTTGTCCTTGGTCTTGTGCTTCTTATTGGTGGCATTCCACTAATGAACGTTAACTTTTATCTAGGCTGGGCATCAATTGGCGTTGGCGCAATACTGGCTCAATGGTTTAGAGGCGATGTAATGGCTGCTCAGCGCCGCAGGTTGACGCAACGACTCGAGGAAGCTCAAACAAAAGCAGAGCTAAGGAAACAAGCAAAGAAATGAGGGCACTAGGCGTAGAAAAACCGGCAGTTGCCGGTTTCAGATGTCCTGTTTGCCTTGATCGGCGGTAAGTAGCGCATCGAGGGTTCGAATTCCTCCGTTTCCGCCAATTTACGCTCGCGCTCAACCCCACTCCGACAACCGCCCCGACACCAATCTAAACCGCCGCCCGCAACGCGAGGCCAGCGTTTCATCATGTGTGACCAGCACAAAGGCCGTGCCGAAATCACGCGCAAGTTGCAGCATCAACTCAAACACACCGTCGGCGGTTGATCGATCCAGATTACCGGTTGGCTCATCCGCCAGCACGCAAGCAGGCTGCGTGACCAGCGCACGCGCAATCGCGACACGCTGGCGTTCGCCGCCTGAGAGTTCTGCGGGGCGGTGGTGGATACGGTCTTTGAGGCCTACGGCGGCGAGCATCGCTGTGGCGACGCGTGCGCACTCTGCGGGGGATTCGCGGCGGATCCACAGGGGCATGGCTACGTTGTCTAACGCGCTGAATTCGGGCAGCAGGTGGTGAAACTGGTAGACGAAGCCAAGGTGCTGGTTGCGCAGGTCGCCTTGTTGTTGGGGTGACAGGGTTGAGAGGGTTTTGCCCTTCAGCTCAACCTGGCCGCTGGTGGGGGCGTCGAGGCCGCCCATGAGGTGCAGCAGCGTGCTTTTGCCGGAGCCTGAGGCGCCGACGATGGCGAGGGTTTCGCCGGCGTGGACTTGCAGGTCTACGCCGTGGAGAACTGTGAGGTCTATTCGGCCTTCGTGGAAGCGTTTGGTTAGGGCGCTGGCTTTCAGGACTACTTCGCCTGTGTTGTTCGATGGCTGCTGGCCCTCACCCCTGCCCTCTCCCGGGGGGAGAGGGAGTGAAGAAGAAGTCATAGCGGTGGTGTTATTCATAGCGCAAGGCCTCCGCCGGGTTGACGCGGCTGGCGCGCCAGCTGGGATAGATGGTGGCCAGGAAGGACAGCACCAGGGAGATGACAACGATGGGCATGATGTCGGCGTATTGCGGTTCGCTGGGCATGCGGCTGATGAGGTAGATGTCTTTGGGCAGGAAGCTTGCGTTGAGGGCGCGCTCGATGGCGGGCACGATGACGTCGATGTTGAAGGCGATGCCCAGGCCGAGGATGAGACCTGAGAGCGTGCCGATCACGCCGACCAGCGCGCCCTGCACCATGAAGATTTTCATGATGCTTTTGGGGCTGGAACCCAGGGTGCGCAAGATGGCGATGTCGGCGCGTTTGTCGGTGACCGTCATCACCAGCGTGCTGACGAGGTTGAAGGCAGCCACGGCGACGATGAGCGTGAGGATGATGAACATCATGCGTTTTTCAAGCTGTACGGCGGCGAACCAGGTTTTGTTCTGGCGTGTCCAGTCGCGAATCAGCAAGTCGCCGCTCAGGCTTCTGGAAAGCTCAAACGCCACTTCGCGCGCCTGGTGCAAGTCTTTGAGCTTGATGCGGATGCCGGTGGGGCCTTCGAGGCGGAAGATTTTGGCGGCGTCTTCCTGGTGCATCATGACCAGGGCCGAGTCGTATTCAAAATGGCCGGAGTCAAAGGTGCCGACCACGGTCATTTGCTTTAAGCGCGGCACGACGCCGGCCGGGGTGACCTGGCCGCTGGGCGCGATCAGGGTGACGGTGTCGCCCTCACGCACGCCCATGGCGCGGGCCAGCTCGCCGCCCAGCACCACGCCGAAGCTGCCGGGCACCAGCTTGGCCAGTGTGGGGCCGGACGTGACGGCGAGGTCGGTGACCTGGCCCTCGAGCGCCGGGTCTATGCCGCGCACGATGGTGCCCTTCATATCTTCACCGCGCGCCAGCAGGGCCTGCGCGGCGATAAAGGTGGCGGCGCCGGTGACTTGCGGGTTGGCCTTGATTTCAGCCAGGGTTTTGGCTGGGTCTGGCAGGGCCACGCCGCCGGGCGCGAAGACCTCGATGTGCGAGATGACGCCCAGCATGCGGTCGCGCACTTCTTTCTGGAAGCCGTTCATCACGCTGAGCACGATGATGAGCGCCGCCACACCCAAAGCAATGCCCAGCATGGACACGCCCGAAATAAAAGAGATAAAGCCGTTGCGCCGGGTGGCGCGGCCGGCGCGGGTGTAGCGCCAGCCCAAAATCAGCTCATAAGGGATTTGCATACTTGACCTGTTAGCCGCAGCGGGCCGATGGTGGCCGCCGCCAGCGATTTTTATACAGCGCCAATTGTGGCATCCCGGACAATAGCCCCATGTCAGCCAATTCCCCCACTCCTTTCAACGGCCCGCAGCTGCTGATTCCCTTTGCGGCCAGCAGTGCAGAGGCCTGGCTGCCCACGATGAAGGCCCTGCCGGCGGACAGCACGCGCCACCTGAAGCAGTTGCTCAAAGGCATGAAGTCAGTGCAAACGGATGTGGAGGACGCCCACACGCTGTCGCCCCCGCATGAACGCGCGCTGGCGCAGGCGCTGGGCATTGCCGGCGCCGAGACGCCTGACGGCCTGATCCCGTGGGCTGCGCAAGATGCCGCGCAGCATTTGCCAGATGCTGCCGGCAAGGCCTGGGCCTGGGTCACGCCCTGCCACTGGGCCATGGGCCGCGAGCACGCGACGCTGACGGACCCTGCCGCGCTGGGCCTGGCGGAAGCCGAATCCCGCACGCTGCTGGCGGCGATGCAGCCTTACTTTGTGGATGACGGCATCACGCTGCACTATGTGCCTGCGCTGGGGCCGGGGCGCTGGCTGGCTGAGGGCGAGGTGTTTCGCAGCCTGCCGACTGCTTCGCTGGACAGGGTACTGGGCCGCAATGTGGACCCGTGGCTGCCCAAGCAGAACAAGGATGACGCCAACGCTACCGCGCGCAAGATGAAGCTGCTGCAAAACGAAATGCAAATGCTGCTCTATACCCACGCGCTGAATGATGAGCGTGCGGCGCGGCGGCAACTGCCGGTTAACTCGTTCTGGTTGAGTGGTACGGGTGCCTTAGTCGCCCCGGATTTACTCCCTCTCCCCGTGGGAGAGGGCGGGGGTGAGGGGGGGCAGCCTTCGATCCATCACGCTCCAGGACAGGTGCGCAGGCCGTCGGCCCTCACCCCTGCCCTCTCCCAGAGGGAGAGGGAGCTAGAGGGGGAGAGGGAGCAAATTGCCGTGCCGCGCAGCCTGGCGCAAGCCGTGTTTGCCGATGACTGGGACGCCTACGCCAAAGCCTGGGCCGCGCTGGACGCCAGCGAGATCGCCGCCTTGCTGGCGCGTCAGCAGGCGGGCGAGGCCGTGCGGCTGACACTGTGCGGTGAGCGCGGCGCCAATACTTTTGAAACGGCGCCGCAAGGATTCTTTGCCAAAGTTTCAAGCCTTTTAGTGCCGCAGCCCATGTGGTACTTGGACTCTCAGCTATAAAAAAGATAGTAAAACAATATGAAAATTCAGGTACGCGATGTCCCCCCGCGCAGCGTCTGGGCGCTGCAGCAGGCGGGCATTCACCCGCTGCTGGCGCAGCTGTATGCCGCGCGCGGCGTACACACAGCCGATGAACTGGACGACGGGCTGGCGCGGTTGCTGCCGCCCAGCTCACTGCTCGGTGTGCAACAGGCCGCGCAATTGCTGGCCGATGCGATGGCGGCCGGCAAAAAGATCTGCGTGGTGGCCGACTACGACTGCGACGGCGCCACCGCCTGCGCCGTGGCGCTGCGCGGCCTGAAATTGCTGGGTGCACGCGATATCTGCTACCTGGTGCCCGACCGCGTGACCGACGGCTACGGCCTGACGCCGCCGATTGCCGAGCGGGTGAAAGCCGGCGGCGCGGATGTGCTGGTGACGGTGGACAACGGCATCGCCAGCATCGAGGGCGTGGCGCGCGCGCGTGCGCTGGGCATGCAGGTGCTGGTGACCGACCACCACCTGCCCGCGCTGAAAGACGGCGAAGTGGTGTTGCCCGAGGCGGATGTGATCGTCAACCCGAACCAGCCGGCCTGCACGTTTGAAAGCAAGTCGATTGCCGGTGTGGGCGTGATGTTTTATGTGCTGCTGGCGCTGCGGGCCGAGTTGCGTACGCGGGGTGCGTTTGACGCGGCCAACCAGCCGAAGCTGGACGCGCTGCTTCCTTTGGTGGCGCTGGGCACCGTCGCCGACGTGGTGAAGCTCGACGCCAACAACCGCCGGCTGGTGGCGCAGGGCCTGAGACGCATACGCGCGGGCCATATGCCGGCGGGCGTGGCGGGCTTGTTCAAGGCGGCGGGCCGGCAGGCGCCTGTGGCGACCACGTTTGACTTTGCCTTTGCGCTCGGCCCGCGCATCAACGCGGCGGGGCGCCTGAGCGACATGACGCTGGGCATCGAATGCCTGCTGACGGACGACGCCGCGCGTGCCGACGAACTGGCGCAGATGCTGGACGGCATCAACCGCGAGCGCCGCGACATCGAGGCCGGCATGCGTGAGCAGGCGCAGCTGGCGGCGGACGCGATGATTGACGAGGACGAAGCACCGCCGCCGGCGATTGCCATCTTTGACCCGGAGTTTCACGAAGGCGTGGTCGGCATCGTGGCCTCACGTATCAAAGACCGGCTGCACCGGCCGACCTTTGTGTTTGCCGCCAGCCAGGCCGACGGCAAAGAGCATGAGCTCAAGGGCTCGGGCCGGTCGATTCCCGGCTTTCACCTGCGCGATGCGCTGGACCTGGTGACCAAGCGCCACCCCGGCGTGCTGCTGCGTTTTGGCGGCCACGCCATGGCGGCCGGCTGCACCATTGCCGAAGAAAACTTTGAACTGTTTGAGCAGGCGCTGCAGCAGGTGGCGCATGAATGGCTGGACGCCGCCACGCTGACACGCCGCATGGACACCGACGGCCCGCTGGCGCCGGAATACCGGCGCGCCGACCTGGTCGATACGCTGCACAAGGAAGTCTGGGGCCAGGGCTTTGCCGCGCCGACCTTTAGCGAAGAGGTGGAAGTGGTGTCGCAGCGCCTGGTGGGTGAAAAGCACCTGGCACTCAAGCTAAAACACCAGGGCCAGCCGGTGGACGGCATCTGGTTTGGCCATACCGAGGCCTTGCCGGCGCGGGTGGTGCTGGCCTTTCGGCTGGATGCGGATGAGTGGCAGGGGGTGAAGCGGGTTCGGTTCTTGGTGGAAGGCGCCGAGTTCTAAGGATTTCAAGCCAAAACAGGCTCTAGCCCAACCTATACCCTGGCTACGCGCTATGTAATTGATAGCAAAATGAGCCCTTTCTCGCTCCTTCCCCCGCTGGGGGAAGGCAGGGATGGGGGCTGCCGGCCTGTGATTTAAAGCCGGTGGTGCGATCAAGCGCTGCTGGGCCCCCATCCCAACCTTCCCCCAGCGGGGGAAGGAGCAAGAAAAAAGCCCTGCTGCCGTCACTGCAGCTCGAATTCACCGCCACGCTCAATCGCCCGCTGGTAGGCAGGCCGGGCGTGGATGCGCGCGAGGAAGTCCATCAATCTGGGACGGCTCTCATTGAGCCCGCCGCGCGCGGCGGCGGCTTCGAGCGGAAAGCTCATCTGGATGTCGGCGCCGCTGAAGCTCTCACCGGCAAACCATCCGCTCTGGCCCAGCGACATTTCCAGGTAGTCCAGGTGCTGGCGCAGTTGCGGCTCGATAAAGGTCTTTTTGACCTTGCCGGCGATACCCCGGGCAATCGGCTTGACGAAAAACGGCATGGGCGAGTTTTCGACCTTGTCGAACACCAGCTTGAGCAAGAGCGGCGGCATGGCCGAGCCTTCGGCGTAATGCATCCAGTAGGTGTAGCGCAGGTGCGCCGGCGTGCCGGCTTCTGGCGCCAGGCGGCCGGCGCCGTAGCGCGCAACCAGGTATTCAATGATGGCGCCCGATTCGGCCAGCGTGAGTTCGCCGTCGGTGATCACCGGCGATTTTCCCAGCGGGTGCACGGCGCGCAACGAGGGCGGCGCCAGCATGGTTTTGGCATCGCGCTGGTAGCGCTGGATTTCATAGGGCAGGCCGAGTTCTTCCATCAGCCAGAGGATGCGTTGCGAGCGGGAGTTATTGAGGTGGTGCAGGGTGATCAAGGGCGGCTCCGTAAGACGTAAGCGCTGATAGTAGGACATGACAGGCCCTGTTAAAGGCACTATCGGGACAGGATATGTGAGCGCGCACTGCAGGTTTGGGTCGTAGAGCCTAAAATGGCCTTGTGACCCCGAAAAACATCCTGAATGCCGATTTGCACTGCCACTCTGTGGTGTCAGACGGCACGCTGACACCCGAGGCGCTGGCCGAACGGGCCAAGGCCAACGGGGTTGAGTTGTGGGCCCTGACCGACCACGACGAGATCGGCGGCCAGCACCGCGCCGCAGCCGCCGCCAAAGCGCAGGGCATGCACTACCTCACCGGCACCGAAGTCTCCGTCACCTTTGCCGGGCAAACCGTGCACATCGTCGGCCTGGGCTTTGACGCCGACAACCCCGACATGCAGCAAGGCCTGCGCAACACACGCGGCGGCCGCGAGCAGCGAGCGATGGAAATGTCGGACTCGCTGGCCAAGGTGGGCATCAAGGGCGCGTATGAAGGCGCGCTGAAGTTTGTCGGCAACCCCGAGTTGATCTCGCGCACGCACTTTGCGCGCTTTCTGGTGGAAACCGGCGTGTGCCGCGAAACGCCGGAAGTCTTTCGCAAATACCTGACCGAAGGCAAACCCGGCTATGTCCCGCACCGCTGGGCCAATCTGCGCGACGCGGTAACCTGGATCACGCAGGCGCAGGGCATCGCCGTCATCGCCCATCCGGGTCGCTACAAGTTCACCCCCAACGAGGAATACGCCTTGTTCACCGAGTTCAAAGCCCATGGCGGGCGCGGCGTGGAGGTTGTCACCGGCAGCCACACCCCGCAGGAATACATCAAATACGCCGAAACGGCCAAAGAGTTCGGCCTGGCCGCCTCGCGCGGCAGCGACTTTCACAGCCCCGACGAAAGCCACACCGACCTGGGCACCCTGCCCTTTCTGCCCGGCGAGTTGACGCCCGTGTGGGAACTGCTGGCGGACCGCATCCAGTGACGGCCGCCTCGCTTAAAACCACGTCCCACGCTCCGGCCGGCATTGCGCTTTTGGTGGCTGCCGTTGCCTGCTTTGCGGTGCTGGACACCACCACCAAGTTCATCTCGACCACCGTGCCGGTGCTGATGGCGCTGTGGTT